>JADZDV010000101.1 GCA_020850915.1 Chloroflexota bacterium
CGACGGACGTGACCGGGTCGATCAAGCTCCCGGAGGGGGTAGAGATGGTGATGCCCGGGGACAACGTGAGGATGGAGATCGAGCTGGTGACGCCGGTGGCGCTGGAGGAGGGGGTGAGGTTTGCGATCCGGGAAGGCGGGCGGACGGTGGGGGCCGGGGCGATCAGCGCCATCCTGTAGGCCGACCCCGCGCCTGTTGCTAGGAGGGCCGTATGGCCAAGAAAGCGAATAGGATCCTCATCACGCTGGCGTGTCCCGACTGCAAGGAGCGGACGTACCACACGGAGAAGAACCGACAGAACGATTCCGACAGGTTGACGCTCAGCAAGTACTGCCCGCGCTGTCGCAAGCACACGGAGCACCGCGAGACACGGTAGCGCGCATTTCAGAGAATCAGACGCCCGGGAGATTTGGGTCTTCGTGAATCTCCCGGGCGTTCTTGTTTGGGAGCTAGGCTCGCAGATATCCTACGTTTGGAGGCTATGTCACCAAGATACCATAGTAATTGCATAGAAATTCCACGGCGCATTCATGGTCCTGGCGTCTGGGCGCCGTCTGCGTGACACTGTGGAACGGCTTCGTTCGTTGATTAGACATGAAGAAGTCTGTTGCGCTCCTGTCTCAGCATGCACTGACTTTCGTACCGTCGGCAACACTGTGGCGCGCTCAGACCTCCATCGTCAGACTTCCATTCTCAGACTTCCATCGCGGGTTCTGAGAGCTCATGAGTCCCGTGTCATCCGTGCCAGCGTCGCGCGACACCAGGCAGGGCGTGAAAGCCGCGATCGGCCGGCTCAGGGTTGGCCGGGAGGGATTGTTCGTTGACCACGCGAAGCTTCGGGGCTCGTCGCCTCCTCGCGACGCTGCTCCTCGTCGGGGGCGTCGCAACCGCTCCCACCTCTACCAGTGCCGCCGCCGCGCAGCCCTCGACGACCGAACAGCTTCGCCCGCGCACACCGCCCACGACCCAGAACGAGCGTGTCTGCGGCGCCCCGGCCCAGGGGAAGGCGCAGTGCCTGTCTCGCATCATCGTCGACCAGGGAGCGCGCCCGTTCGCTGCCGCGGTGCCGAACGGCTACGGACCGCTGCAGTTCACGAAGGCGTACGGTCTCGCCGGACCTTCCGCGAACACGATCGTGGCGATCGTGGATGCCTACGACCACCCGAATATTCAGAGCGACCTCGATACCTACAGCGATACCTTCGGTATTCCGCGACTGCCGGCCTGCACAACGGGTATCGCCGCCTCCACCGTCCCCTGCTTCCAGAAGGTAGACCAGAACGGCGGCCAGAGCTATCCCGCCACCAACTCCGGCTGGGCGGTGGAGATCGCACTCGACGTCGAGGTGCTCCACGGTATCTGCCCCGCCTGTCGGATTCTGCTGGTCGAGGCGGATTCCGAGTACAACGTCGATCTCGACGCAGCCGTCGATCGCGCCGTGGCGCTCGGCGCGAGGGTGGTATCGAACTCCTACGGCTCGCTGGAAGACCCTGACCAGACCGTCGAGGACAGCCACTTCGACCGCCTGGGCATCGCCTTCGTGGCAAGCTCCGGGGATGACGGGTACGGGGTCAGCTATCCCGCCTCCTCGCGCTTCGTCACCGCCGCCGGTGGCACGACGCTGCACCTCAGCAGCGACTCCTCGTACAGGGGCGAGTCTGTCTGGAGCGGCTCCGGCAGCGGCTGCAGCCGCTACGAGTCAAAACCGGTCTGGCAGACTGACAGCGCCTGTCGGAACCGGACGGTGGCGGACGTCGCCGCCGACGCTGACCCCGCGACTGGCGCCGCGGTGTACAGCTCGGTCGCCTACCAGGGCAGGAGCGGCTGGTTCGTCGTTGGCGGCACGAGTCTGTCGGCTCCGATTGTAAGCGCGGTCTACGCGCTGGCCGGACCGCTGCCCTCCAGCGTCCGTGGGAATTCCGTTCCCTACGCCCAGTTCTCCGCCTCGAACTTCCGCGACGTTCGCTCGGGTAGAAATGGCTCATGCCTGACGTATCTCTGCAAGGGTGTCAGTGGTTACGACGGTCCAACCGGCCTGGGCACGCCGCTCGGCATCGGCGGTTTCACCGGTGCAGGCGGTCAGGTGATCCCCACTGTCACCCTCTCGGTCCAACGGACCGGGACCGGCAGCGGTCGAGTCTCGAGCACGGACGGGAAGATCAACTGCGGCGTGGTCTGTACGTCCGACTACCTGACCGGCTCAGCGGTACAGCTCACGGCCGTGCCGACGAGCGGCTCTACCTTCACTGGCTGGAGCGGCGACTGCACCGGTACGGGCGTCTCGTGCTCACTCGCCTTGACCGCCGACGCGACGGCTACAGCGGCGTTCGGACCGAAGCCGTGTGATGCGCCGACCGCCGCCATTACGAAGCCGAAGCCGGGTCGCCAGAAATCGAGTCGGGTGTCGTTCCGCGGCACCTACAGGATCGGCCGTGGCTGCTCGCTCGGTTCGGCGGTCTGGGACTTTGGCGACGGATCGACCGCCAGCGGTAAGTCGTCTGGGCACACGTTTGCCCCGACCTCGGCACACCACGTCGCCTTCACGGTCACCGATAGCGCCGGGCAGCAGGCGACGGCTTCGATCGACATCAGCGTTCCGTGACAGGACGCGCGGGACGGCCACCGCCGCCACGCGGGTGTGGACGAGAAGCGGTCACCTCGTAAGGTGGATGCCTTCCCAAGGTGGATGCCTTCCCAGTCGTTACCCAGGCCATGGCCACCGACCGAGGTGGCCCGCTGACGTTCTCGTTCGGCTAGAGGCCGCGCTTGATGCCCGCCAGCACACGCAGACGATGGATCTGGTTCGTGCCGTCGGAGTGGAACATCGTCGAGGCGTCCCGCAGGAGCTTTTCGACGGGCAGGTTCTTCATGATCCCGGAGCCGCCGTGGATCTCCAGGCAATACCGGGCGCAGTCGAACGCCGCCTCGGACGCGAAGACCTTCGACATGCCGGGCAGCCGACTGTCGAACGGCTCCTGGTAGTCCGTCGCCCAGGCGGCCTTCCACACCAGCAGCCGCGCGCATTCGATCCGCGTGGCCATGTCGGCGAGTATCATCCCGATCGCCTGGTGATCGATGATCGGCTGGCCGCCCTGGACGCGCTGCTTCGCGTAGGCTGCGGCCAGCTCGTACGCTTCGCGGCCAACCCCGAGGATCAGCGCCGCCGCGGTGGTCGGACCGCCCCGCATGAACGCGCGGATCATGCTGCCGTAGGTGCCCTCTTCGCCGATGCGGTCCGCCACCGGCACTTCCAGGTTCTCGAAGACCAGGTCAGCGTTGTTGATCAGCCGCTGGCCGACCTTGTCCCAGATCGCGCCGATCTCCAGCCCCGGCGTGCCGCGCTTGACCAGGAAGCCCGTCATCGCCTCGGAGAACGTCGATGATCGGTTGGTTCGCGCCACGATCGCGTACAGGCTGGCGTCGGACCCGATCGAGATGAAGCCCTTCTCGCCGTTGATGACGTACCGGTCGCCGCGCTGCTCGGCGTAGGTCTGTGGACCGGCGCCGGGGACGTCGTAGGGCAGGATAGCGTCCGAGCCGGCCGAGTGCTCGGTCATACCCACTGCCAGGAGCGCCCGGTCGTCGCGCATGAACGGCAGCAGGAATCGCTCCCGCTGGTCGTCGTTGCAGAAGCGGAAGAGCATCCGTGCCAGGCGCGATGTCTGGTCGAAGACGGTGGCCACGCCGAGGTCGGCGGCACCCAGCTCTTCGTTCATGATGCATTGGGTCAGGATGTCCGCGCCGGCGCCGCCGTACGCCGCGGGTGCGAGCAGGGTACGGAAGCCGAGCCGCGAGCCGCGCTCCACGAGGTCCCAGGGGAAACGCTCGGTCGGGTCAGGGATCGCCTCGCGTTCACGTCGAACCGGCTTGACCTCCCGCTCGGCGAACTCCCGAGCCGCCTGCTGAATCGCCTGTTGCTCCTCGGTGAGCGTGAGGCCGATCATGCCACCTCTCTCCGCTCCGCCGGCCGGCCGCGCTGCCACGCGAGGCTGTGGGCGGATTCAGCTCCTGGTCTGTGGCCGGGGGCGTGGCCTGTCTTGTAGCACGGCGCACGGGGCTGCACAAGGTCGGGCTGCCCGCGGGGCCGCGCGTCAGGCTCGAAGCGCTGTGTTTGACTCGACGCCGGGCGTGTCCCGATGCCAGAATGACCTCATGTTGACCGTTCATTACCTTCCGGAGCCTCGGCGGTGCACGGCGGTCTGCGCGGTGAACGGCTGGTCGGACGCCGGCTCAGCCGCGAGCGGAGCGCTCAACTACCTGCTGGCCAGGTGGGATGCTCGCCGGTTCGCCGAGTATGACGCCGACGCGCTCTTCAACTACACCGTGACCCGGCCGGTCACGAAGCGGCCGGGTGGTGGCAAGCGCCTGCTGCACTGGCCAGACCTCGCCTGGTACGAGCTGCGCGCCCCGAACAGCGAGCACGACCTCGTCCTGCTCGTCGGCCCGGAGCCGGACCTGCGCTGGCGAGAGTTCTGCCGGACCACCGCCGACATGCTGGGTCGCCTGAGCGCTGAGATGGTCCTGACGCTTGGGGCGTTCTTTGGCTCCGTGCCGCACACTGGCCCGGTCAGGATCTTCGGCCGCTCAACAGACGCCACGTTACGCAAGCGGATCTGGTCGCTCGGCTTCACCGACACGGAGTACGAAGGTCCCACTGGCCTGGTCACCGCCCTGATCGACGCGGCCTCGTCCCGGGACATCGCCGCGGCCGGACTGTGGGCTGCCGCTCCGATGTACCTCCAGGGCACGCCGAACCCGAAGGTCTCCGCCGCGCTGCTACAGACGGTCGAGGTCCTGATCGGGGTTGACCTCGGCGTTGAGGAGCTGTCCGCCGCCGGCCGCGACTTCGAGCTGCGGGTGGACGAGGCGATCCGGACCCGGCCGGACTTCGAGAGGATCGTCCGCGGCCTCGGTGTACCGCTGGAGAACACCCCGCCCACTCCGACCATCTCGGCCGAGGACGAGGCGCGGCGGGTGGCTGGTGAGCCCGCCGAGCTGCCCACAGTTGACGGGGTACTGGGCGAGCTCGAGTCGTTTCTGAAGAACCTGCGCCAGGACGAACCTGAGGGTGACTGAGTGGCTGGTGGCTAGTGGCTGGTCACCAACCACGAACCACTAACCACGAACCACGAACCACCAGCTACATGCCGACGCAGTGGTAGCCGGCGTCGACGAAGATCACTTCGCCGGTGATGCCGCTGGACCAGGAGCTGCACAGGAACACGGCCGCGTTGCCGACTTCGTCGGCGTCCACGTTGCGGCGGAGCGGCGCGCGCTTCTCCATGTGCTCCTCCATAACTGTGAAGCCGGCGATCGAGCGCGCGGCCAGGGTGCGGATCGGGCCGGCAGAGATGGCGTTCACTCGGACGTTCTTCGGGCCGAGCTCGGCTGCCAGGTAGCGGACGCTCGCGTCAAGGGCTGCCTTGGCCACGCCCATCAGGTTGTAGTTCTGGACCGCCCGCTCGCCGCCGAGATAGGTCATCGTGACGACGGCCCCGCCTCCGCGTTTGTCAAACAGTGGCTCCGCTCGCTTCACGCAGGCGGGTAGCGAGTAAGCGCTGATGTCAAGCGCCTGGGCGAAGTTGTCGCGTCGCGTGTCGGTGAAGCGGCCTTCCAACTCCTCCCGCGCGGCGAACGCCAGGCTGTGGACGAGGATGTCGAGGCCGCCGAAGCGCGCGTCCACCGCGGAGAAGACCCGGTCGACGTCTTCGTCCCGGGTCACGTCGCACGGCAGCACGAGCGGATCGTCGCCGAGCGTGGAGGCGAGCTCTCGCACCGTGCCTTCCAGCCGCTCGCCCTGGTAGGTGAACGCCAGCTCGGCCCCCTCGCGCGCGAGAGCCTGGGCGATGTGCCAGGCGATGCTGCGCCGGTTTGCCACGCCGAGGACCAATCCCTGCTTGCCAGCCAGAAGCACTGCCGGCTCCCTTCTCGTGTGTCGTGTCGGGGCGTCTTAGCCCTTGCCCAGCTCCCGGGATCGCTCCGTCGCCGCGACGACGGCGTTGATCAGCGCGGCGCGGACGCCGCCAGACTCCATTGCGTGCAGGCCGGCCGCCGTGGTGCCGCCGGGCGAGGTCACCATCTCTCGCATCTGGACCGGATGGCGGTTCGTCTGCTGGATCATCTGCGCGGTGCCGACGAACGTCTGCAGGGTCAGCATGGTCGAGACGTCGCGCGCCAGGCCAACCCGGACGCCGGCCTCGATGAACGCCTCGATCAGCAGCGCCACGAAGCCAGGACCGCTGGCGGACAGCGCGGTCACGGCGTCCAGCGCGTACTCCGGCAGCATGACCGCCTGTCCCACCGCCCGCATCAGGGCGCAGATCAGCTCGCCGTGCTCTGGTGAGGCGTGCGTCCCCAGCGCCACCGCCGCTACGCCGGCCCCGATCAGCGCCGGCGTGTTCGGCATGACCCTCACTACCGGCACACGGGGCGTGAGGCCGCTCTCGAGTCGCCGGATCGTGACGCCGGCCGCGATCGAGACGAGGACCTGCGTCGGCTTGAGCAGATGGCCGATCTCGGCCAGCAGGGTGCCCGCGTCCTGCGGCTTGACGGCGATCAGCACAACCTCGCCGGCCGACAGCCCGGTCGTGTTGTCGGCCGCCGTCTGAATGCCCAGCTCCCTCTGGAGGTACTCCAGGCGCTCTGGCCGGATGTCAGTCGCGGTGATGCTGTCCGGTCCGAGCAGCCTGGCTCGGAGCACGCCGCGCATCAGCGCCTCGGCCATCTGGCCGGCGCCGACGAAGAGCAGAGGGGGGAACGCTGTCATCACGCCTCCGCGTGTCTGTTCGGCAAGATTGTAGGCCGGGCGCGCTCCGCGGGGCGATGTGGCGTTGGGAGCTCGGCAGGCTCGTGTCGGGAGCTCTCCGGTATCATCGTTGGGGCAGCACTGCCGTCAGAGCACGTACGGGGACTGGTGAAGGTGGCGATCGTCAGGGGTGAAGCGGACGTGCTGACGGCTGATGGTACTGTCATCGGCTCGGGCATGGCCTACCTGCACCTGCCCCGAGGCCGCGAGCGAGCGCAGACGGGCACCGGCACGGTGAGCCTGCGTGACTGGTCCCCGCTGGCCGGCTCTCCGGAGGTCCTCCGCGTCGCAAGCTGCCCGGCGCCGCTTCGGATCGCCGTCGAACGGGATGAGCTCTCGGACTGCTCGCGGAACCGCATCCTTCGCCTGGCCGTGGAATGGCCGGGAATTCCCGAAGCGTGACCGGCGTTGTCGCCAGATAGTCCCCCTGGGAGAGATCGTTGATCCGCACCGGAACGGGCGTTCTCATGGCCGCGCCCGCTCGCCTGGCCGCCCGCCTGGGCATCCACTACGGCTGGGTTGTCGTCGCCGTGACGTTCCTGGCCATCACGATCTCGGCCGGCATCCGCACCGCGCCGAGCGTGATGATGCTGCCGATGGAGTCGGAGTTCCACTGGGACCGGATCGACATCTCACTCGGCCTCAGTCTGAACGTCCTGCTCTTCGGGCTGGCGGGCCCATTCTCGGGGCGGCTGGTGGAGCGCTTCGGCCTCCGAAAGGTGATGGTTGCCAGCTTCAGTCTGATGGCGCTTGGCTGCCTCGGCGCGATGACGATGGTCGTCCTCTTCCAGTTCTACCTGTTCTGGGGTGTCGTGGTGGGTCTGGGCACGGGCGGAGTCGCGGTCGTGATGGCCGCCGTGGTGGCGAACCGCTGGTTTGCGTCGCGGCGCGGGCTCATCACTGGTTTGCTGGCCGCCGGCTCCTCTGCCGGGCAGCTCGTGCTCATCCCCATCCTGATGCAGATCACGGTCGAGTACGGCTGGCGCAGCGCCACGTTGCTCCTGGCTGCCATCATCGCGGCGCTCATCCTGCCGCTGCTCCTCATCCTGATGCGCAACGATCCCAAGGACGTGGGTCTGTCGCCGTACGGCGCGGGCGCCATGACGCCGGCCAGCATCGCCGCCGACAACCGGGTGACGCCGTTCACGACTGCGCTGCGCACGACCGACTTCTGGCTGCTGGCCAGCACGTTCTTCGCCTGCGGGTTCACCGCCAACGGCACGGTTGGCACGCACCTGATCCCCCACGCGGTCGAATCCGGCTTCACCGAGATGGTCGCGGCCGGCGCGGTTGCGCTGATGGGCGTCATGAACGTCGTCGGCACGCTGGCGGCCGGCTACTTCTGCGATCGGGTCGACCGCCGCAAGCTCCTGGCGGCGATCTACGCTCTGCGCGCGCTGGCGCTCGTGAGCCTGCCGTACATTGGCGGTGGCAACACGCTGGGGCTCTCGGTCTTTGCGATCATCTTCGGCCTGGATTTCGTGGCGACGGTGCCGCCCACCTCAACCCTCGCCGCCGATCTCTGGGGTCGGCGCTCGGTCGGGGTGATCTTCGGCTGGATCGCCTTCTCCCACCAGGTCGGCGCCGCCCTGGCCGCCACGCTGAACGGCTGGATGCGGGTTGCCGAGGGCGACTACCATCACGCCTTCCTCCTGGCGGCCATGGTCAGCCTGATGTCCGCTGCCCTCTGCCTCAAACTGCCGACGATCCGGAAAGTCAAGCTCCTGCCGCGCGGCGCGTAGGCTCGCTGACCACGCATTCTCCTGGCCTGCGCGCGGCCACGACTGCGCCGCTGGCACGCGCTGCTGGTACAATCCGCCCTCATGCCACAGGGATCCGCGAGGGAGGCGGGGCGACGCTGGTGGGTGGCGCCGCTCGCGCTGCTGGCCATGGCGCTCGTCGTCTGGCTCGGCATCGCGGCGCTCTCGCCAGGCTACGTGGCCGACATCGAGTCACGCAAGGCGCGCGCAAAGTGGGTCACCGAGGAGGGCATCGAAGATGCCTACCGGATGCGGATCGACTATCCGCCCGGCAACCTGTACCTGTTCGACCTCGTGGGCCACTTCTACCAGGCTACGGTGGACCCCCGCTTTGACCGGCGGCGAGCGGCGGCGAGCCAGTACCTCACCTTCCTGATCAAGCTGCCGCCGATCCTGTTCCACCTCGCTACGGTCGCTACCGTGTACGCCGTCGCCCGCCGATTCGACAGGCGGCGCGCGCTGCTGGCGTCGAGCCTGCTGCTGTTCGATCCGGCAGCGCTCTGGGACGTCGCTCACCAGGGGCAGTACGACCCCGTCCACACGTTTTTCGCCCTGCTGGCGGTGCTGGCACTCATGCCGCTCGCGCGGACGGCGGTCGGGCGGTCTGCCACCACGCCCCCAGGTATGGCCGCTGCTCGACCGAGCCTGCTCCCAGCGTTCCGACCCGTGCTCGCCGGATTTGCCATCGCCCTGGGGGCGGCGACCAAACCGCAGTCCTGGATCCTCCTGCCGCTTGTCGCGGCCTACGCCTGGCGCCTCGGCGCCTGGTCGGCCCTGGCGCGCGCGGTGGCTGGCGGCGCGGCGGGATTGTTCCTCGTGCTGCTGCCCTTCATCCTGAACAACCGCCTGTCCCATCTCAGTCGCCTGTTCGAGTACATGAGCACGAACTCCACGGCGAACCACGTCATCTCGGCCAACGCTCACAACCTCTGGTGGCTGCCGACGCTGATGGCCGGACGGTGGGTCGACGACGCCGAGCTGCTGGGCGGCGTGCCGTACCGCTGGATCGGCGCCGCGCTCGTGCTGATGGTGCTCGGCTGGTGTCTCTGGACCGGGCTCGGTCCCGGTCGATCCACTGATAGCTCGCTGGTTGCTGGTGGCCGAGGGAGGCTGCCGCTGGCCGACGCCGCGCTGCTCGCGGCGACGCTCGGCGCCGGCTGGTTCTTCGTGACGCCGCGGGCACACGAGTACCACGCGTTCTTCATCCTGCCGTTCCTCGCTCTCCTCTGGGCGCGCTGGCCTCGCTTCCTGCCACTGTACCTGCTCGGTTCGCTCAGCCTGCTGGCGAACCTGGCGCTCCACGATCCCGTGGTCGTCGGCGCACTGGCGGCGCCGCCCGACGTGGGCGTGCCCCTGCCAGGCTGGTACGTGCTCCTGACGCTGGTGAACGTCGGAGCGTTCGCCGTGCTGTTTGCCGCGCTGGCCTGGGCTGTCCACGGTGGGGAGGACCGGGCAGTGGCGCCCGCCTGGCGGGAGGTGGCTGCCGCCGGATGACCACCAGTGCGATCGCGTCACCCGTCTCGCCAGCAAGGCCCTGGCAGCGTCTAGTCTCGCTGCCCGTGTCAGCCCCGAGAGTTGCCGATTGGGGGCTTCTGCTAGCGGTTGTCTGCGCCGGTGCCCTGTTGCGCGTTCCGAACCTTCAGACCCTGCCGAAGCTCACGGACGAGATGCGCGACGCGATCTTCAGCCTGCCGATCGCCCGCGGCCAGACTTTTCCGCTTGCTAATTTCAGCTCGTACGACGGCGCGCTGTTCAACTACCTCCAGGCCGCGCTGTTCCACGCAGTTGGGCCGAGCCTGCTGGCGCCGCGCGCTATGATGCTCTGGCTCGGCGTGTTGACCCTGCCAGCGGCGTACCTGTGCGCGCGCCGCGCCCACGGCCCGGTCGCGGCGCTGCTGGCGACGGCGCTGCTGGCGGTCAATCCGGTCCACATCCTGGTCAACAGCCACGTGGCGTGGGGCAACTGCCTGACGCCGCTGTTCACAACGTTGGCGTTCTGGCTCGTCTACCAGGCGATCGGTCCGTCCTACCGATCCGGCAGCCGCTCGCCGGCGGACGGCGACTGGCTGCTCGTCCCGGCCGGCCTCTGCTTCGGACTCGCCCTCCAGACACATCCAACGGTCGTCGGCCTGCTGCCGGGCGTCGCGATCGCGGTCCTGTTCGCCAGACCGGGGCTGCTCGCTCGACCCTGGTTGTGGCTGGGCCTGCTCGGCTTCGCGCTCGGCTACGCCAACATGATCGCCTTCAACGTCCTGCACAACTTTGAGTCCGTTCGGTTTGCGCAGCAGACGCAGAGCGACTACACTGGCGCCGGGGCCAGCCTGGGCGAGCGTTACGAGAGCAATCTCGCCACCATGCTTGTCGGGCTGTACCGGATGCTCGGCGGCGCAGTCGAGGACCGTGCCGGCCGGAGCGCGTTCCTGCTGGATCCTATGCTCATCCTGGCCGCGCTGCTGACTGCCGCCGGGCTGGCGTGGGCCGCTCGCAGGGGCGATCGCCTCCCGTTGCTGGTGAGCCTCTCGCATCTGCTGCTCTTGCCGCTCTTCAACGATCGTTTCGAGCCGGTACTGGACGGTCGTTACGTCATGCCGCTGCTTCCGCTCCTGTTCGCTGCCGCGGCTCGCTTGCTGGTGGACCTCTGGCGAACCAGGGATCCGTGGGGAGGACGTCTCGGTCCCGCTCTGTCCGTAGCCGCCGCGACGAGCTTGCTCGTCGCGCCGCTCGTCGGTCTGTCTCGTTACAGCGAACAGAACCAGGCCGCCGGACTTCGGAGTGCCCGCCTGTGGGCTGCCCTGGGGCTGGCGGAGAGGAATGTGCCCCAGGGGACCGAGGTGATCCTGGACAGGGATCTGAAGCGCTCCGTCCTGGGGGCCGGTAGCACGGAGCAGTTGGCGTTCGAGTACGCCTTCACCATGCACGGAGTGCCGTACCGAAGCGTGCGGGTGACGCCCGGCGGCCTGGCGGCCGCCGTCAATCGCGAGGGCGTGCCGGAGACCCGCCTGGTTGTCATGGAGCGGAACAAGCGAAAGAAGATGGGTACACATCTCCAGTTGCGCCGGCTCGACGCCTCGCTCAGCGAGCGGGGAGTGCAGCCCTCGGCGTACGCTGTCTATCTCGTCACCTGGCGGGCGGACCGTCCTTGAGCGCCACGGGTCGATCGCGGGCACGGGTCTTTCGGCTCGGGGAGCGCGCCGCCCGCATCCGAGCGACGGAGGCGCGCCTGGGCCCACGGGTCATTCTGCTCGTGCTTGCGATCGGGCTGCTCGCCGTGTTCTTACGGATGTGGTCGCTGGATCTGGGGGCGTTCACCTACGACGATGCCGATGTCGTACTGAGGGCGCGCGACCTCCTGGCCGGTAACCTGTCCGCGCGCGGCGCGATGACGTCATGGGGCTTTCCTGATCCGCCGCTGCTGGTCTACCTCCAGGTCTTGACGGCCATGCTGCCCGACGCGGCGTTCGCGTCGCTCGCCCTGATGGCGATCGTCAACACGCTGGCCGTGCTTCAGACCGCGCTGCTCGGTATCCGGTTCTTCAACGCCCGGGTCGGTCTGTTAGCAGGATTGCTGTTCGCGGTCAACCCCTGGGCCGTCTACTTCGGCCGCCGCGCCTGGGTGGAGGCGCAGCCGCTCCTGACCGTCCTGTGCCTCTGGGCGGCCCTCGAAGTCCTCCGCGGCACCCGCAAGTGGGCGGTCGGCTTCTTTCTGGTGCTCGCCCTGCACGTCCAGGCGCGCCTGACCGTGCTGGCCGACGCGCCCGCTGTCCTGGCGACGCTGCTGATCGGCGGCCGACGCTGGCCGATTCGCTGGAGCCTGGTCGGTGTCCTGCTGGGCGTGCTGGTGACCGCGCCGTACGGCTGGTGGACCTACACCCACTGGGGTGAGGTCTACGCGGCCTGGACAGCCGGCAATCGCGGCGTGGCGGGCGCCCCCCGCGGCAACACCTTCGAGTTTGTCGTCTGGTCGCTGGCCGGCTACAACCTGCTTCCCACGCCCACCGGCCTCGCGCTCTGGCTGGACGCGCTCAACATCGCCCTTCTTGTCGCCACGGCGGTTGGCTGCGGGGCGCTGGTTGGAGGGGTCGCCGTCTGTCTCGCCCGCGTCGTTTGCCACCAGCGGGGGTGGCGCGATGCCGCGCTGCTGGTTGTCTGGCTGGTCTTGCCACTCGGTCTCATCGCCTGGCAGAGCTCCACCGTCTACTTGCACTACCTGCCTCTGCTCTTTCCAATCCCGTCCCTAGTCTCAGCCATCGGCTTCGACCACTTCCTTCGGCGCGGTCGAGCGTTCGGGACGGCTGGCGCGGCGGCACTCGCCCTCCTGGTCGTGCCGCAGCTCGCGACCTGGGGCGCGCTGCTCCAGACGCTGCAGATCTACAACACCGACGAGCGGGTGGAGGCCTCCGTCTCCGACCGCCGCATGCTGGCCGAGCTGATCCGAGAGTCAGCCCAGCGCATCGGGACCGGGGAGCAGTACGGCGTGGAGACGCCCGTTCGCTTCTGGCTAGCCACGCAGGCCGCGGTCGAGTCGGCGGCACAGGACATCGGAGCGAGGGACGTGCTGGTCCTGAGCACCGGCACAGACCCGCTCTCAGAAGAGCAGCCCGCTATCCTCCAGTCGTTCCTCGGGATGGAGCTGGGTCTTCGCTATCAGCAGATGGACTCGCTGCTCCTGGAACCCGGTCGGCCGACCGTCGTGCTGCAAGCCCCGTTTGTGGAGCCGCCGGTCCAGCTGGAGCGCGTTGGCGCCCGTCGGGCTGTTATCCCGTTGCCCACGACCGCGCGAACGACCCGCGACGGCAGCCGCGTCTACACGCTGCCTGGTCGAAGCGAGACGGAGTGGGCCGCGGCGATCGGTCTGAAGGGCGGGCCCTGGCTCGTGCCGCCCTACCGCCTGGCAGGCCTGGCCTACGCGCCGCGAGCGAAAGCCGGTGATCAGATGGAAGTGACCGCGCTCTGGGTCGTGACCGAGCAGGCCTACGCGCCGCGGCCGGCCCTCGCCCTGGTGGGACCGGACAACCGCGTCTGGTCCCAGCGAGAGCCCGCGAAGCTGGCGAGCCCGTCTGTGGGGCGAGGGCTCCTGCTGGTCGAGCGGCACGTCATTCCGCTGAGCCGGAACGCGGCGGATGGAGACTACCGGCTGGTCGCCGGCCCTGGCGTGGGCCGCGGTGAGCAGCGGGCAGTAGACGGGGTGGGCGTGGACGTCGGCCGGGTCGCGGTTGGCGGGCGCTGACCGCCAGCGAGCCATGCGCTCGGCTCAATTGGAGACGAGGCTCAGCCGCGCCTTCCGAACAGGATTGTCGATGTTCAGGTCCAGCAGGACGACACGTTGCCAGATTCCGGGGGCCGGCTGCCCGCCCCGCACCAGCGAGACCATCGAGCGACTGGCCAGAGCCGGAAGCAGACGATCAGCCCCGTGGCCGGGCGAGCCGCGGCGGTGGCGACAGAGCCGATCGTCGCGCGGCCTACTCCCGCTGGCGATGACCCGGTTCGCCCGAGCGGTCTTCCAGGTACTCGCGCAAGGCGACGGCGTCGTTGTGCTCGCGGTCTCGCGCGCCGTACACAAGGGTGACCGTGCCCCGTCGCGCGGCATCGAGCAGAGGCTGCCAGGTCTCCGACCGACCGTCCAGCTCCGCGAAGTAACGGCTCCGGAACTCCGGCCAGCGGGCCGCGTCGTGACCGAACCAGCGGCGTAGCTCGGCGCTGGGAGCGACGTCACGCAGCCAGCCGTCCACCCGCAGCGCTTCCTTCCTGACACCTCGTGGCCAGAGCCGGTCTATCAGAAAGCGCGCCCCGTCGTCTGGTTCCGAGGGATCGTATGCGCGCTTGATTCGTATTGACACGTGTGCTTCTCCCGTGTGCAGCCTCGGCGTCAAGTCGCCGAGTGTGGAAGATCCCGGTCGTCGCGAGAGCTGGCAGCAGCTCAGGTGGCATGCCGGGCGATGGCCGCGGCCGAACCGCGGCGGTCCACCGGCCATCGTGGCAACGTCACGTGAAAGGTCGTGCCGACTCCCGGCTGGCTGTCGACGGCGATTCGGCCCCCGTGGGCCTCGACGATGCCTCTAGCAAGAGAGAGACCGACGCCGAGTCCCCTCGCTCGTGGCGAGTTCTCCAGCCGCGTAAACGGCTGGAAGAGTCGGTCGAGCTGCGCGCTGGCGATCCCAGGGCCCTGGTCCACGACGCTCAGCGTCACCTCGTCGGCTGTGGTGGCGATGACGATGCGCACCTCACCCGACGGCGAGTACTTGACAGCGTTCGTCAGGAGATTGGCCAGGAGCTGACTGATCCGCTCGCGGTCCCACTCGCCGTCGACACGGTCCGGACACTCCAGCACGAGGCGATGCTCGGCTGTGGTGGATTGCTGGAGCTCGACTACATCACGCGCCGTGGCGGCGAGGTCCATCGGCGTAGGCAGAAGCTGAAATCTGCCGGACTCGATCTGCGTCGTGTCCAGCAGATCGTCGATCAGGCGCGCGAGGCGCCCGGTTGCCTGCTCGATGACCTGGGCGCCGTGCGCGATGCTCCGAGGGTCTTCCGCCGAGCGCCGGCGGAACAGTTGCACGTATCCACGCATGGCGGACAGAGGATTGCGCAGCTCATGGACGACCAGGCTCATGAACTCGAGGAGCTGACGGCGCGCCGCCTCGGCTTGCTCCGCGTGGTGAGCAGACCGCTGCCTCTCCAGCGCCAGACGGACCGCGAGGTACACCGTCAGGACCAGTCCAACCGAATAGAGGACGACGATCTCCGGCGGTATTCCCTGCCAGAGGCCGCTGACCACATTGACCAGGGTTGCCAGCGCGCCGATCCTCATGACCGTGCGCCCCGGCAGCGCGTGGGCGGCGACCAGCACCGGAATGGCGTACAGCGGCGTCATGACGTATGGCCGGGGAGCCAGATAGTCGAGGAGCACCGCGGCGAGGAAGCAGACCGAGACTTGCACGTGTACTTGCATGCCGACCGCGAGCCCGGAATGCGCGGCCGAGTGTACCCAGGAGCGCCGGCTGGCGGACTGCTCCGGTGTGCGATCGTTCACCGGTGGCTGGACCATGGTCAACCTCGTGAATGTACGACGAACGGCGTACGGTTAACTCAACAGTGGGAGCGGAGAATCGTCGCGACAGTGACACCCGGCGCGGCCAGCATACCCCGGATTCGCGGGAGTGCAACAGGGCCAAGGCACACATATGCTGTTCTGTCTCCTGTATCCTCGACCGCGGCGGCGAGAAAGGGGTGGGTTTGTCACGGCGCGCAGGCAGGAGGAGCGTGGAACCGCGAGGTCAGGAGCTGGATCGTCAGCCGGGGTGCTACGTCCTGGTCCTCCGGCTCACGCGGCCGACGCGGTTGACGGTTGGACGGCTCGGCCGGCTCCAGTTGCAGCCAGGCTGGTACGTCTACGTCGGGAGCGCCCTTGGCGGGCTCGGACCGCGGCTAGCGCGCCACGCGCGCAGGGGGAAGCCGCTGCGTTGGCATGTGGACTACCTGCGCGAGATCGCGAGTCTCGAGGCGGTCTGGGTGCGGCCGGGAACCGAGCCGGTCGAGTGCCTGACGGCTCAGCAGATCTCGGCGCTACCCACGACGACGGTGCCTGCTCTACGCTTTGGCAGCTCCGACTGCCGCTGTCGCACGCACCTGTTCGCGTTCGAGCAACCGCCCGACCTGTGCCTGGACGCGGGCTGGCGGCCACTCTGAACCTGGCTACTTGAAGGGGAACACCAGCGGTGTGACCGCGACGGTGGCGATCATGACGAAGATGTCCAGCGGCACACCGATCCGGAGGAAGTCGCTGAAGCGGTAGCCGCCGGGGCCGTACACCATCAGGTGCGTCTGGTAGCCCATCGGGATGGCGAAACCGGCGGAGGCGGCAATGGCGATGCAGATCGCGAAGGGGGTGAAGTCCACGCCGAGCTGCGCGGCGGCTGCCCGGGCGAGGGGGAACGACAGCACTGCCGCGGCGTTGTTCGAGAGCGCTTCCGTCAGGAGCAGCGTCAATAGGTAGATGCCGGCCAGCACCGCGAGCGGCCCCAACGGCTGCAGCAGGCCGGTCAGTTGCTGGCTGATCGCGGCGGCGGCTCGGCTCGACTCGAACGCCCGCCCCATGCCGAGGGATGCGCCGATCATCAGGAGCATTCGCCAGTCGAGCGCTCGCATCGCCTGCTCGAAGGAGAGGCAGCGCGTCAGCACCATGAGCGCCGCCGCGGCGAGCGCACCGGGCAGCAGTTCGACGTGGGTGTAGTCCTCCGCCGCGACGACGAGCACCATCGCCGTGAGAATCGCCAGCGCGATGGGCGCGCGCTCGTGGCGGAGCGGCTGCGAGTCCGGCACCGGCGAGACGAGGTAGAAGTCGCGGCTGTTCTGGTGGGCCTGGTAGAAGCGCGGGTGGCCTTCCAGGAGCAGGGTGTCTCCGGGTTGGAGGACAATGTCGCCCACCTTGGCGGCGATCCGCTCGCCGTTGCGATGGACGGCGATCACCGCGGCGTCGTAGCGCCCACGAAAGCGCCCTGCACGGATGCTCCTACCGACCAGCGGACAACTGCTGCTCACCACGGCCTCGATCAGGCAGCGGTCTGGCCTCGGGCCGCTCAGCTTGAACACCTGGTCAGTCGCCGGTCGCAGCCCACGGATGCGCTGGAGGTCCACGACCGAGCTGACGACGCCCACGAAGACCAGGCGATCGTTCGCGTGCAGGCGCTGCTCCGGTCCGACCGCGACGAGCGTCTCGCCGCCACGCTCGATGTGCGCCAGGTAGAGGCCCGGCAGGTGGCGCAATCCCGCCTCTTCGATCGTTCGGCCGTCCAGGCCGCTGCCACCTTCGACGAGCATCTCCACGGTGTACTGGCGCGGGTCGGCCAGGTCTGCCTCGGTCGACGTTCGCGCGGGCAGCAGCCAGCGCGCCGTCAAGATGGTAAAGCCGGCGCCCATCAGCGCCACCGGCACCCCGACCGCGCTGATGGTGAACATGCCGAGCGGCGGCAACTGAGCCTCGATCAGCATCCCCTGGACTGTCAGGTTGGTGCTGGTACCGATGAGGGTACAGACGCCGCCGAAGATCGCGCCGTAGCTCAAAGGGATCAACAGCTTCGCCGCGTTCAGGCCCGACCGCGAGCACCACTCCCGGACTACCGGCAGGAACATCGCAACGACGGTCGTGTTGTTCATGAAGGCACTGGCCGTCATGACGGGGAAGAGCAATCGAACCTGGGCGTCCACGGTGCGCTTCGGGCGCCCGAGCAGCCGCTCGACGACCAGCCCCATCCCGCCGGTCTCCGTCAGCCCGGCGCCCACGATCAGCAGCGCGCCGATCGCCACGAGCGCTTCATTGCCGAACACTTGCGCCACCTCCCTGGGCGAGAGCAGGTGATCGGAGAAGAGGCCGAGGACGGTCAGAACGACCAGGCTAGACAGCAGCACCGCTTCGCTCGATGCCAGGTTGCGCGCGAGCGCCCAGATAGTCAGCACGACCACGGCCAGCGTGGCCCAGGCTTCCCAGGTCATAGAGGCGTGAATCCAGGGATCGGGGGTATCGAGTCTACGGGCGCGACAGCGCCTCGGAGAGTGTAGCCGAGCTTTCAAAGATGAGCAGTAACGCAGACTTGCTGGCAGTGCTAGACGTCAAGCCGGCAATCGAACAGTGGCGCTTCGTTCCTCACTCAACTGCTGGTTGGAGCAGCTCCAGGAACCGTCGGGGCTCACGATCTGCACGCCCTGGTGGCTGCCAAGATTCTGCAGTTGGCGATCGCCAGTTACCAGGTAGTCAGCTTGCGCGGGCAGCGCGGTCGCAAGGATCAGGTCGTCTTCAGGGTGGGTGGCAACACCCTGAACGGCGACTGTCAGCGGCGTCATGACGGCTTCCGTGGTGAGCAGCTCTCGAACTGCCTCCAGATGGGCAGCGGTCAGCGCGTAGCGTCGCAGAACGCGCGGACGCCCCAGGGTGCGCAAGACCTCGGCAATGATGACCGCACTGATGATCAGACGGAACGAGCGGGCGTGGGCCGCGAGCACAATCTGGCGCGGGATGCCGTGAGCGCTCAGCGTGGCGGAGACGATGGTGTTCGTGTCCAGGACTGCGCTAATCACGCGCCGGGAGACGCCGCGGTTCTAGCGCGCTCCTCAGCGCGGAGGGACTCAATCTCCTCGGCTACAAGACGTTCCACCTCTTCCGGATCCTGCGCTCCGGAGCGGTCGCCGATCGCCAGGAACGCCGACCAGCGCCGCTCACGCTCTCGCTCGAGCTGCTCGAAACGCTCCAGGTCCTCCGGCGAGATGATCGCCGCGACGCGGACGCCGCTCTTCTCGACGATGACCCGCGTCTCGTTGCGGGCGACTCGATCGAGCAGCTCGCTCCAATGCTGTCGTGCCTTCGCCGCCTCGAGCGTCTGGGTGGTGGGCTCTTGCTCACGCATGTCACCGTCCTGAGTTCAACGCATACGGGGTACTCGGCCGCGGCGCCGAAATCGTCTGTAGATGCTCTACCGCGGACTGGTCTAGCGTTGAGCCTTCACGCCGACCCGCCGGCAGTACTCGAAGGGTGGGAAGCGGTCAGGCACTGGCGCTGAGGTGGCTGAATCAGGATCCATCGGGGGAACGACCGACGTGCCGATGGGGCATCACAGGAAATGGGCGACGATGAGGTCATGGGCTCGACGGGCGTTGATGGCGTCCCAGAAGTACAAATCAAATCTGCTCCACGTCGGTGCAACCCGCAGTCTGAAGTGATCGTGTTTGTGGTGCCATACTTTGGCTGGTAGATTCTCCAGATCCAGGCCTACAATCGAACGTCGTGACGCACTTGTATACCACATCCCGGAAGCATTGTGGTGAGTCTGAATCAGCCTCATCCTCGTAATACCCAATGTGATAATGGAGAGATGCTCTCTCTTGTCTCCACACCATTCAACTTTACTTAGGCAAGAAAAGGCTCCATGAATCGTTTCGTCCGAAGTAACGAGCTCTCTAATCTCGTTGTAGCTCTCTGGCTTGTCATAGATCGCCTCAACCACCGTGTTGCCTCCCTATTGTGTGAGACGCTTGAGAACCCGTGCCGCATCTTCACCTATCGCGCAGAAGAGCAGGACTTCATGGTCGCTCTGCTGCACCAGTCAGCCTCCACATCGTGTGCACCCCATGCTCCCTCGGCCGGAATGCATCGTCGGCGGCTGGCCTCCGCGGCCGACTCTGGCTTGAACGTCCTGTCTCACCACGTGGGCCAAACACCTTCAACTGCTTGCGCCTGCACTCGGTGCGGACAGCCGATGCTCGGCAGAACATACCACCAACCGGTCACACAAGCGGTGAGGCAGTGCGGCGTAGGTCGTGAGCAGAAGTTGGGCGAGCTGCTCGTTCATGTGAGTATTTCGTCTGTGGTAGACTCGCTCTCTGACTATGACACCCCGCGCTAAGAACCTGCTGCGCGAAGCGCTCGCGCTGTCCGAAAATGAGCGGGCCGACATGGCGGCGGAGCTCATCGCCAGCCTGGACGCCCCGTCCGACGAACCCGAGGCGGTCGAGTCCGCCTGGGCCGCGGAGATCGCGCGGCGCGCGGGTCGAGTCCTGAGCGGCGAAACGGCCGGTGAGTCCTGGAGCGAGGTTCGCCAGCGCATCGCGGCGCGCCCGCGGGAGTCTTGAGCAAGCCGTTTCACATCGAGACGGAAGCGGCAGCCGAGTTTGAGCAGGCGGCAGTGTGGTACGAGAGCCGCCGCTCTGGATTGGGTCAGGAACTCCTGGCGGCCGTGGATGACTGCCTCGATTTCATCGCCCAGGGGCCGGGTCCGGGTTCGCTAGCTCCTGGAGTCCCGAGTGCCTTGCCCGTTCGAAGAGCACCCGTCCGGCGGTACCCTTATCGCGTGGTCTATCTGGAGACGGATGCGGCAAATCGTATCCTCGCCTTCGCCCACGATCGGATGCGGCCGGGCTATTGGCGGTCCAGGATGTAGCGTCCTGGAATTCCGCTCACCGGTGCGCCACGACTCCGACCTGCTGGCAGTACTCCAGCAGCGGACACGTCGAGCAGTGGGGCAGGCGGCCGGTGCAGATGTGTTTGTCGAACGGGACCAGCAGACGGTTGGTCTCCAGCCAGTACAGCCGGGGCAGCGTTGCCTGCAAGGCCGCCATCGTCTGCTCGGACGTCCGTGTCTCGACGTTGCCCCGGCGGTTCGCGACCCGGTGGCCGTCCACGTCCACCGCGATGGCGGCTGGCCGCGGACGATGCCGAGGGTGAGGCTGGCGCACTTCGGGCCAACGCCGCGGAGCGACCGGAGCACGGCGCTGTTGCACGGCAGCTCGCCGTCCTACTGCTCGACGGCGGCGGGCGCGATCTCCCATTCTGCATGGCCTTCGGTTCGTGGAAGGTGCTGCTCCGATCAGTTCGTCGAGCTCGCCGGGTGTCAGGCGCGCCATCTCCGCGGGGGCGCGGGCCTGCGCGAACAGACGTCGCGCCGCGGGAAGCGTCACTTCTTCGAGCGTGCGAGCCGGGATCATGCAGGCGACGAGCTGCTCGAAGAAGGTTCCGACCCCCTCGAGGGCAGGTTGAAACGTCGCCGCCCTGAGAAGCGGCCGCCCGGCGAGGCGCAGCCGCGCCACGACGTCGTCCACGTCGAAAGGCCGTCTCGCCGCCAGGTCCGCCCCTGGCGGGCTCTCGTGTACGGATGGCGGCATCGCCTGGCTCCCGTGGCTCGGGCGGTGGATCATCCGGACTCGTCCACACCCGACGCGCTGGCTTCCCACAAGGTGCACCAGGCGCGTGGCTCGCCCTGTGGTTCGTCGTTGAGCAGCACGCTTGCTGAATCTGTCCCTCGCGCTACACTCATGCCACGTGCGTCACGGGCTGGTGACTGCTGCAGCCGCCTGCCATGGCTCGTTCCCGCTCGAAGCGCATCCAATTGCAGGAGGGATCACGATGACCAAGCGCGTTGGCATGATCGGCACCGGCAACATGGGCAACCCGATGTGCCGCAACATGCTCAAGGCCGGTCTGGATGTCCGGGTCTTTGACGTGGACCCCAGCCGGGTCGAGGCGCTCCGCGAGTTCGGAGCCACTGGGGCCGGCTCCATCGCGGAGCTGGTCCAGCAGGTTGACTACGTCATGCTCAGCCTGCCAGAGCTGCGGATCATCGAGCTGGTCGTGCTCGGCGAGGGCGGCGTCCTGGCTTCCTCACG
>JADZDV010000102.1 GCA_020850915.1 Chloroflexota bacterium
AGGCCGCCAGCTCAGGCTCCCCCGGAACACCCGTGCCGAGTGGATGCGTGGGTACACCTCAGCCGGCGGCCGGTTCCCACCGGCCGGTCCAACGATCGCCACGGATACCGCGCCAAGACGCAGGGCGCCGGCCTCGGTGCGCGTGGCCTGGGTCAAACGGTCCCCCGTGCGCTCCCCATGTCCGCCGCTGGTTGCCGGCGGTCGGGACACCGGGGCACGTCACGCGCGGTCCGAGGGATCGGCTGGAGCATCTCTCGTGGATGTCGGACGAGCGAATCATTCGGGTAAGAGAAAGCCCCTTCCCAGCTTCAGGCGAGGGGGCTTGTCCGCACGACGCGGCGATGGGCCTACCAGATCCCCAGCTCCGCCTTGGCCTCCTCGCTGGCCATGGTCCGAGGATCCCAGCGGGGCGTCCAGACGAGGTTCAGCGCGACGTCTTCGATGCCATCGAAGGCAGACGTGAGTACGGCTATCGCCTGAGACTTGATGACCGGCCCGAGCGGACAGGCCGGTGTGGTCAAGGTCATATCGATGACCACTCGCTTGTTCTCAGGGTCTCTGGTCACGCCGTAGACCAGACCCAGATCCACGATGCTGATGCCAAGCTCTGGGTCGTACACGGACTTCAGCGCGTTGATGATCTCGCGGTCGTCCGGCATCGCCGGGGCCGCCTGGCTGTTGCTCTGTTCCGTCATGTCGCCTCCTGGGCCGCTGGCCGGTGCCGGTAGAGCGCCGCCGCGTCGTGGAGCGCCGTCCACGGCAGCAGCGCGCACTTGATCCGAACCGGGTACCGTTTGATCCCCTGGAGCGCCTGCAGCTCCTCAGCCTCGCCCAGCGCTTCGGGATCACCGTCTTCTGTCAACATCGCTTTGAACGCGGCGAACAGCTCGTCGCCTTCGTCGAGCGTGTGGCCCTTCAGGTATTCCGTCATCATCGACGCTGACGACTGGCTGATCGAGCAACCGCGCCCGGCAAAAGCGATGTCCGTGATCCGCTCGCCGTCCAGGTTCAGCGACAGCTCGATATCGTCGCCGCACAAAGGGTTGTGGCCCCGCGTGGCGAGATCAGGATGCTCCAGCCGACCACGGTTCCGCGGATGCTGGTAATGGTCCAGCACGATGGACTTGTACAGATCGTCAAGCGACACTGCCGAGCAACTTTCTCGCCCGATCGAGCGACGTCACGAGGGAGTCGATATCCTCACGCGTATTGTAGATATAGAAGCTCGCGCGGCCCGTGCCGGGGATATCCAGTTTGCGCATCAGGACCTGGCAACAATGATGGCCAGCCCGAATGGCAACCCCATCGTAATCCACGATCTGGCCGAGGTCGTGCGGATGGATGTCTCCCACGTTGAACGCCACCACGCCCGCTCGATGCGCCGGGTCCTTCGGCCCGTAGACCGTCACGTCCGGCTGAGCGCCGATCGTCTCGAGCGCGTACGCCACCAGCTCTCGCTCGTGCTCGCGCACGGCGTCCATCCCAAGCGCCTCGAGGTAGTCGATGGCCGCGCCAAAGGCTATGACGTCGCCGATGTTTGGCGTCCCGGCTTCGAACTTGTACGGCAGCGCATTGGTCGTGAACCGCTCTCTCTCGACTTGCTCGATCATGTCGCCGCCGCCGAGGAACGGCGGCATCGCTTCCAGCAGCGCTGGCCGACCGTAGAGCACACCAACACCGGTGGGGCCGAGCATCTTGTGGCTCGAGAACGCCAGAAAGTCGGCGCCCAGCTCCGCCACGTTCACTCGCATGTGCGGCACGCCCTGCGCGCCGTCCACCAGCACCAGCGCCCCCTGGGCGTGCGCCAGCCGGCCAAGCTCCGCCACCGGGTTGATCGTGCCAAGCACGTTAGACGTGTGGCTGATCGCCACGAGCCGAGTCCTCGGCCCGATGAGACGCGCCGCCTGCTCCAGGCTGAGCTGGCCGTCGCCATCGATCTCCAGATAGCGCAGCACCACGCCGCGCTCAGCCGCCAGCATCTGCCAGGGCACCAGGTTGGAATGGTGCTCCATCTCCGAGATGACAATCTCGTCGCCCGCCCTCAGGTTGGCGGTACCCCACGTCCTCGCCACGAGATTGATGCTCTCGGTGGTGTTACGGGTGAAGATGATGCTCGCGGGGCTCTCGGCGCCGATGAAGCGACCGATCCGACGACGCGCCCCTTCATAGAGATCGGTCGCCTCTTCTGCCAGCGTGTGCACGCCGCGGTGGATGTTGGCGTTGTGTAGTTCGTAGTAGTCCACCAGGGCCTGGATCACCTGCCGCGGCTTCTGCGAGGTCGCCGCGTTGTCAAGGTAGACAAGCGGTCTCCCATGCACCTGCCGCTTGAGGATCGGGAAGTCCTCGCGGATCGTCTCTTGATTGAACATGGCTACAGCTCGATCAGAATGTCCGAGCCCTCAACCTTCACAGGATACGTTCGGACGGGCAGGACGGCCGGTAGGGTGAGCGCCTCCCCGGTCTTGATACTGAAGCGTGCGCCGTGGCGCGGACACTCGATCTCGTCGCCGAACACCTCGCCCTGGTCCAGCGGTCCACCGTCGTGTGTGCAGACGTCGTCGATCGCGTAGTACTCGCCGTCCGCGTTGCACAGGGCGATGCGCTCGCCGCGCGGTATGATGACGCGCACCGTGCCCGGCTGGATCCGCCCGACCTCGCTAACCTTGACCCATTCAGCCATCAGCCTCTCCGGCGGGGATGGGTCCCCTGCCAGCCTCCTCTCAGTCTTCAGCCTCGAGTTTTCGCTCGATGATGGTCCAGAGATGCTCCCGCACGCTCTCCAATGGGACCTGCGCCACGAGCGGCTCGAAGAATCCCAGGACGATCAAACGCTCGGCTTCCTTGCGCGGCAGTCCGCGCGTCTGCATGTAGAAGAGCGCTTCCTCGTCCACCGGGCCAACCGTCGCGCCATGGCCGCAGCGAATGACGTCGCTGTTCAGGATCTCCAGCCGCGGGTCGCTGTCGGCTTTCGCGTGGCGACTCAGCAGCAAGTTGCGGTTCTCCTGGTTCGACTCGGTGCGCAGGGCATGCTGGTCGATGCGAATCATACCGGTGAACGTGGAGCTGGACTCGTCGCGGAGCACAACCTTGAACTTCAAGTCGCTCCGACTGTCCGACCCCATATGGTCCTGGAGCGTCTGGTGGTCGAAGTGCTGGGATGTTCCGCCGAACACCAGCCCGATGAGATGGGCCTCGGAGCCCTTGCCAGCCAGCAGCGACTCCAGCTCCACGCGAGACGTCCCGCCGCCCGAGGCAACGAGCAGCCAGTTCACCGCGCTATCCTGCTCCTGGTGCGCGCGGAGCGTGGAGAGATTCCATGTCCGCTCACTCAGCTCTTGCACGCCGATGTAGCGCACGCGCGCGGCCTGCCGCGCGTACAGCTCGACAACACCGGTCTCGAGTGCCTCGGGCGCATCCGCCGGTGCGTTGAAGCTCTCGAGCACGGAGACTTCTGAGCCCTCCTCGGCGATCACGAGGGTGTGGGGAGCCAGGAGCGTGTCTGCGCCACTCGTCCAGTGCACCAGGTGGATCGGCTGGTCGAGGGCCACACCCCGCGGAACGTATACGAAAGCGCCGTCGTTCCAGAGCGCGCCGTTCAGCGCCGTGAAACGGTTGCGCTCCGACCGGACCGTCTCGAACAGGTGGTGCCGCACGATCTCGGGATGCGTCTGGAGCGCCTCGCGCAGACT
>JADZDV010000103.1 GCA_020850915.1 Chloroflexota bacterium
CCGGCGAGGGCCATACCCCCCCCCCGACCTCCCCCCGCTGGGGGGAGGAGCAGACCCCCGCTGGCACCCAGCATCGCAGGAACACGAGACCCCGGCCAACACTCCTCCCCCCAGCGGGGGGAGGTCGGGTGGGGGGTGTGGCCCTCGCCGGAGCAGGTCGTCGGGTGGGGGGTATGGCCCTCGCCGGTGCAGGTCGTCGGGTGGGGGGTATGGCCCTCGCCGGTGCAGGTCGTCAGGTGGGGGGTATGGCCCTCGCCGGAGCAGGTCGTCAGGTGGGGGGTATGGCCCTCGCCGGAGCAGGTCGTCGGGTGGGGGGTGTGGCCCTCGCCGGAGCAGGTCGTCGGGTGGGAGGCTCGTCCTCGACAAGCTGCCCACGTCCGCGGCCTCTGCCCACCTGACGAGCGACCTCCGCTTCAGTCGCCCTCTCGCGCAGAAAAGCGATTGACGTCTCGGCCCGGTGCCTTTACGATCTTGTACAGACGGCGCGGCCGTGCCAGGCCTTTGCCTTTCTCGCTCGCGTGTGCCATGGCCAGCGGGACGCCGCGCGGAGGAACGGGCATCTCGGCGGGTGGAGCGGCACGGCCGACGTCGGAGAGCGCGGATGGTCTAAGCTTTGGACCTGACGTGGACGGGAGGTGACGCCGCGTCCGGGCTGGCCTGCCCGGCGGGACGGGGCGCCTGTGGAGTGATGAGGAGTGAGCGTAGCGTGACGACAGCAGTGCAGTCGCCAACCTCGGTGCGCGAAGAGATCATCGAAGTCCGCGATCTCACCAAGGTCTACCCAACCCAGAAAGGCGAGCCGGTCACGGCGCTCTCGAACATCAACTTCGAGGTGCAGGAGGGTGAGTTCATCACCTGCGTCGGCCCCAGCGGGTGCGGTAAGACCACCCTGCTGAAGATCCTGGCCGGACTCCAGCCCAAGACCACCGGCGAGGTCCGGCTCCGCGGCACGCCCGTCGTCGGCGCGCGCCGCGACATCGGCATCGTCTTCCAGAACTCGGTGCTCCTCCCCTGGCGAACAGTGCTCCAGAACACCTTGCTGCCGATCGAAGTCCACGGGCTGGACAAGTCCAGGTTCGTCCCTCGTGCGAAGGAGCTGATCCAGATGGCCGGCCTGGCCGGCTTCGAGGAGAAGTACCCCTTTGAGCTGTCTGGCGGCATGCAGCAGCGCAACTCGATCATTCGCGCCCTGATCCACGATCCCGCCTTGCTCCTGATGGACGAGCCGTTCGGCGCGCTGGACGCTATGACCCGCGAGCTGATGAATGTCGAGCTCCAGCGGATCTGGCAGGAGTCGCAGAAGACGGTGTTCTTCATCACGCACTCCATCTCGGAAGCGGTCTTCCTGGCCGACCGGGTCATTGTCCTCTCGGCGCGCCCAGGGCGGATCGCCGAGATCGTCACGGTCGAGCTCCCGCGCCCGCGCGACCTCGATATGATGAGCGGGCCAGAGTTCGGGCAGTACGTCACCCGTATCCGGCATCGCTTTGACCTCCGGGGAGGCATTGACTAGGATGGCTCACGCAGAGACACAGACTCAGACCCAGCCTCGCGCCCCCACGTTCTCCGTCACCCTGCTCCAGCGGCGGCCAGAGTTGATCCTAATCCCGCTGGTATTCGTGGTCGTCATGCTGGTGTGGGAGTACGGCGTTCAGCTCTTGCGGGTGGAGGCATTCATCCTCCCACCACCCTCGGCCATCTGGCGCGCTCTGGTGCGCGGCCTGAGCGCCGCGCCGAACGCCCGCGACGGCTACTGGCTGCACGCCTGGATCACTCTGTCCGAGGCGCTCAGCGGCTTCGTCGTCGGCAGCACGCTCGGCATCCTGCTCGGGACGCTGATCAGCCAGTCCCGGCTGATGGAGCTGACCCTCAAACCGTACCTTGTCGCGGTCCAGAGCCTGCCGAAGGTCGCCATCGCCCCGCTGTTCGTCATCTGGTTCGGCTTCGGGATGGAGTCCAAGGTCATCATCTGCTCCCTCCTGACCTTCTTCCCGCTCCTGGTGAACTCGGTGGCGGGTTTCCACGGCGTCGATACGGAGCGCGTGGAGCTGATGAAAGGGCTCGCGGCTACGCGCTGGCAGATCTTCACCAAGGTCGCCTTCCCCAGCGCGCTGCCGTTCATCTTCGCGGGCCTGGACATGGCGATCGTCTACTCGGTGCTCGGCGCGATCGTCGGCGAGTTCGTCGGCGCTCAGCGCGGCCTGGGCGTGCTCATCCTGCAGATGAACTTCGCGATGGACGTTGCTGGCGCTTTTAGCGTCTTCGTCGTTCTCTCTGCCCTCGGCATTGGACTCAGCAGCATCCTCAACGTGGTGCGCAGCCGCGTCCTCTTCTGGGCGCCCTCCGAGCGGACGCAGCGCACGACCGGCGCCTAGTGGGACCGGCGCCAACCGGAGCGAAGGGCACGCCCTTCGCTCCGACACCGGCTGGCGTCCGCGGGTCACCCCGGCGGTCGGCCAACTGCGAAGCGGGATAAGGAACTCATGCCCAGCCAGAGTTAGGATGCCAGCGGTCACGGCGCGCAGACCGTGCAGCATGTCGCCGACCTGTGCGATCCTCGGCAGCTCTCCGAGGTCCGGTGGCGGGATGTCGAGTACCGCTACGACGGCTCGCGAAGTGCTGCCGACTTCAACGCCACGCCCCAGGCGGCCTCGGCTGCTCGAGTGGCGGGCGCATGGTCATGCTGAGCGCCATGCGGCCGCGCGATCTCCGCTAGATCGCTCCCTCGAGGCGCGGCCTCAGCCTCTGGTCCGGACTCGGTTTCATCTCGTGTAGGTGAACTTGACGGTCGTGTTGGTGAGCGTTGGCGCAGGGTTGAGAGCAACACACCAGGCCAGGGAACCCCTTCCCCGCGGGTGCTGCCCTGGTGGACAGCATCCCAGGGGTCTGAGGCGATCACACGCCCAGAGCATCCAGATACCTGACTTCCCCCGGCGACAGCCCAGCCAGGGCGAGGGGGCTCTGGCCGGGGTGGCGGTACTTCCTCTTGCGTTCACTCCGTTCCTGAGCGGGCTCGGAGTTGTGGTAGATCGCCCAGAGCAACGCCGCCCGCTCCAGACGCTGCTCGCTGCCGTGATTCCGCCCGTGGCTCAACCGCTGGCGGAAGTCTCGCCAGAGCCATTCTGGCGAGGCCCGCCCGAGGCCCTGGTTGTAGCCACACAGGTGCACCAGCGCCGCCTCCAGGTGGGCAGCTACCGCGCGGGCCACCGTGCCCCCCACCTCGTGCGCCGCCAGCGCCGCCAGGGCTGCCTGAGCGGTCGCCTCGTCACCGGCGTCGAAGACCGCCCGGATCAAGCCGACCAACGTCCGCCGCGCCGTCCGCCGCGCCTGGGCGGCGGTGCCCTCGAGCCCGACGGCCGCCTGGACCGTGGCGTGCGCGACCTCCCCAGCCAAGCCGCGCCAGAGGTGGAAGACACACCGCTGGCGGCTGACCCAGGGCAACCCCTGGCAGAGGTAGCTTTCCAGCCCCTTGGCCCCATCGCTGGCGAGCCCACGGAGCTCCGCCAGCACCAGCCTGGCCTGGGCGGCCCGGTCGAACAGCGCCGCCCAGTGCGCTGCCGCCTCTTCCCCGACCGCCACCACCGGCGGCCAGACCAGCCCGGTCAGCGGGTCGGTCAGTCCCAGCACCACCCGCTTCGCTCCACCGGCCAGCCGGGCCCAGAGCCCATCAGCGGCCAGTTGGCCCGCCGTCTCGGCCCCGGCCAGTTGCCCGGGCACCCTCCTCTGGGCCGCCTGCCCAGCCTGCTCCAGCCAGCGCTCCACGGTCCTGGCGTGCAACCGACAGGTCGCGGGCTCCGCCGGCGCCGGGTCCAGCGGGCGCCAGAGCTGCCACCGCTCCTGCCGCCCCAGCCAGGACCGCGCCACCTCGGCCGTTCGCCGCGCCGAGGTTCCCAGGTGTTGCCAGTGGTCGATCGCACACCGCCGCACGTCCCGGGCGTACCAGCCCCCCGCACCAGCAGCGCGGACCGTTCCGACTACGTCCGCCCGCACGGCCCACACTGGTGGCGCTGCACCTGCACCACCCGCCGCCCCTCCAGCACCCACGGCTGGCGGGTGTAGCTGCCTCACTTGCACGTCAGCGTCTCGCCACAGGCCGGGCAGCGTCGCCAATCCCAGCCCGTCCGACCAGCCAGCTCTCGCAACGCCTGCAGGAACGCCTGACCACGCTCTATGATGTTCATGGGTGCCTCGACTATCGGGTGGTGTGGTGACTCCCCTATGGTCGCGGCACCCTTTCCTTCTTGTCACCTTTTCCGGCTCATCCCACCAACACACTCTAGAACCGAGTCGCGGGACGTCGGATGCCGTTGCCGAGCGACCACGTCGGACCACGCGAGACGGCGGGAGGCGCCGGGAGGCGTGGCGGGTCGCTCAGCTCTTCTGAAGCGGGGCCACGTCATGGCCCCGCTTCGCTCGGTCAGGGCTGGAGGTTGTAGACCTCAAAGGCAGTCTCCTGTGGCGGCGAGCTGAAGCCGCCCGGAATGCCCTGCTGCATGCGCGGCATCAGGATGGTGTCGCGGAACCGCTCCCAGCTCTCCCTGGACTCGTGGACCGCCACGATCGTCCAGCCGCCGGCTGACGGGCCGCCCGCGTGGAAGATCTGCCCCTCCGGCAGTCGATCTCTGCTGGGATGCACCGCCGCGATGGATACCTCGTACTGCTCCTGTGTACCGCCCGGGAAGAAATGCACGATTCCGTACGTCATGGCTGCGCTCCTTCCGCGGCGCTTCTCCCTCCAGATTCGCCGCGCCTACCCGCTTCGGCTCCAATGCCTGATCCGACTCCAATGCCTACTTCGGCTCGAAGAAGAGGGCGTGGACTACGGTCCCTCCGATGTTCTCGGTGGCGTGTTCCTCCGCATCTCGCCAGATCGTCGCGCCTTCGGGCAGCTCCAGTTCGGCCGTCTCGCCAGCCGCCGAGGTAAACCTGACTCTACCCCCAGAGAGTAGATGGACCACGTAGCCGGGATGCGAATGCAGTTCCGAACGATCGCCAGGCTGCATGATGACTTCAAGCAGTCGCGCGTGCTCGTCCTCAAAGCGCACCGCATAGACATGGGGCGCCACCTTCGCTGCGTCGTCAACCATCCTTGCCGCCTCCCGAATGGTTCTTTGCGCCGGCAGTGCCGGTCGCCTTCCACACGATATCACGCGCTGGGTGAATTCAGGATTACAGATTGCTTAGGTAAGCGTGAATTCCAGACGATGCCTGGAGGCTCGCGGCAGGTTGCGCGCGTTGAGCCGTCGTCACCCTTGTTTGGCTGTTGCAGGTCGGGGTGGACCAATGCCGCGGCCGCGCGTAAGCTCATCTGAGCAGGCGCACCGCCTTGCAGGAGGGAGCTGGCGGTCCTCTAGCCGCCCAGACAGGCGCGCCGGACGGCCTGCTACGGCTCTGGGAAATGGCGCTTCGCGCGGCAGTCAACG
>JADZDV010000104.1 GCA_020850915.1 Chloroflexota bacterium
CCGACGCCCCACTCCCAGAGGTTGACCTCCAGGCAGATGACGTTGTTGACCTCCATCGGCAGGTCCGTCGAGCCCTTCAGGATCGCATCATCCCACTCCCGGAACGGCGCCTGGAGCACCGGCCAGTCGCGCTCCTCGGCGCCAATGCCGTGGCCAAAGGCGAAGGGCGGGTCCCAGCCGCGCTCGAGCAGCGGCCTGTGCATGGCGTTCTGGATCTTCGAGCTCGAGGCCCCCGGCTTGCAGGCCGCGAAGCCGGCCTCCATGCAGGCCTGGACGGCGCCGAAGGTCTCCCTCATACGGGCGGTCGGCTCGCCGAGGACGGCGGACATGCCGGTGTCGGAGTGGTAGTGGTGATAGTCGCAGCCGCCGTCCATCCAGACCACGTCACCTGGCCGGAGCACGTAGTTCATCGGCTCCCACATGACGCCAGGATGCCCGGCGGCCGAGACGTTGAGGAAGGAGGGGATCGCCCCCTCGCGCGAGCAGGTCACTCGGTGCTGGATCGCGAGGTCGATGGTCCGCTGACCGGGCTCCAGAAGGTTCATCATCTCCTGGAAGGCGATCTCGTTGATCTCGGCGGAGCGACGGAGGTTGTGAATCTCGTCCGGCGTCTTGACCGCGCGGATGAAGCGGATGAACTCGGCCGCCTCCTTCAGCTCGAGGTCCGGACACTCCTGCTCGAGGTGCGCCGTCGCCGAGGGGCTCATGCCGTAGCTCTCGAACGCCGCGACGCCCCGGTCGAGGCCGCGGTCCTTCAGCGCCTTGACGACTGCCTCGCCCGGCGTCTTGCTGACCTTCGGCGCGAAGCGAACGGTGAGATCGCGCAGCCGCCTGACCTCCGGCGGCGTATCGGGCTCGGTGTACTCCGGCACCTCCGGGATCTTGCCAGGCCAGCCGGTCGCGGTGGTGTACGGGTAGTAGTCGTCGATCCAGCCGGGGAACTCGGCCGCGTAGGTGAAGGTGTTGTAGCCGCTCCCGAGGGGCACGATAGCGGGGGGCGTGGACGCGTCGCGCGGTAGGATCACGTAGACCTGGGCGCCTTTCTCCGGCGTGTTGCCCCGGTAGACCCGATGGTTCCAGGGCGAGTAATCGGCGACGTAGTTGACGTTCTCCGGGGTCGTCGCGATGAGCACGTCGATCCCGTACTCCTGCATCAGACCGCGCGCGCGTTCGAGATTGAGCAGCACTGGCTCCCTCCATCGGACCGGCGTGCGTGGCGCACACCCCTGTCATTCCGTCCGGCCGATCGCCCGCCCCGCCGTCGAGACAGACTCAGTCCAATCTACCAGTGGCCCATCTCGCCAGACCACGACCTTGCTACGCAGCCTGCAACAGAACGTGCAACAACCGATGCAACGCCGTGGGCGGCGCTCGGGCCGGCACGGCGTTGCCGTCGTCACGGGAGATCGGTTCACCGCGGGAGAAGCGCCAGGTCCGAGAAGTACCACGGGTACTTCCTCACCAGCAGCTCGGGGATCGTCGGATCGAACCCTTTAGAGTGAGCTCCTTTCAGACTGGCCACAGCGCCAGTCCCGGCGGATGGTCCCGCCGCTCCGCGTGTCGTGGTGCCTCCCGGCTCACCTCCTCGTCATGGTGCTGCCACCGCTGTCAGATCAGCCATCAACCTGCGACGAAACGTGCAACGCAACGTGCAACATCATCTGCAACATGCCCCCGGTCAGAGCTGGTCATAGAACCAGGCCTTGACCTGCTGGGGATCCCGCACCACCGTCCGCTTGCCCCAGGTTCGATCGAACGCCTGTGAGAACGTCTTGACCACCGACAGGCCGGTCATCTCCATCCCGAAGATCATCCAGCCCGCGGCGTTGACCATGTTTGCCTCGCGCAGGGTCAGCAGCACGACCTCATGCCCCGCGATCATGGCGTCGAACGGCAGCGGGTCGTCGTCCAGCCCGATCGCGTAGTTCGGGTAATACGTGTCCAGCGGGCCCACGATCATCGCGACGTGCTCCCGCATCTGATCAGGCGTCAGCTCCACGTCCTGCCAGCGGCGTGTCCGCAGGAACTCGTGGAGCTCCGGCTTGCTGTAGAGGTGGCGGACCTCGTACTCCGCCACCCGCCGCTCGAACTCCTCCCGCCGCTCCCGCAGGTCGTCCATGAACCCCTGAACGACGTCCTCGTCGTACCAGCGCGTGTAGATCCGGGTCACGGAGTCTGGCCGCATGAAGGAGGGCGGGCGGTGCAGCATCCAGTGCAGCGCTCCCTGCACGGTCCGCTCGATCTCGCTCATCCGACGCGCCCACTGCGACGGGAAGTTTCGCGGCGCGTACTGGTAGGCGTGCACGGTGCACCGGTCCGGCAGCGCCACGCGATTGCTCAGCTCAGGCGCGTGCTCCACGTCCAGCGTCGTGTGGCCGGAGAGCGTGCGGAGCAGGTCCTGCTCCTGCCTGGTGAGTTCCTGCAAACCGATCCCGGCCGGCCAGCGCAGGGCGCGCTCCAGCCGCGCGAGATTGCGCGGCGAGGGCACGGCTCGACCGGTTCGCCAGCGGAACACTTCCGACCGCGAGACGCCGACTCTCCGGGCGAGCGTCGTGTCCCAGGCTCCCGCCCGCAACATCAGCCGCTCGAGCGTGAGACCGAAGCTGCTCACGTCGGCTCGCCTCGCGCTGGCCGGCGAGACAAGCTCGCCCTCACGCCCGAGACACATGGATCCTGGCGCTCCGCGGCGACGTCCGGCGTGGCGAACTCCATCGTCCCCCCTGACCTGGCGCGAATCGGAAGGATGCGACTGTGGAGAACCTACGCCATTACTGCACGAACGGCGGCGGCTCGTCAACGAATTGGTGATCGTCGACGCCGCTGAGATTCCTCGCTGGCGCCCCGCAGCCCACCCTCTCCCGCTGTAGGGGACGTGGGGCTCCAGCTCGTCGGGATCGGACCAGCCATCGTAGGAGCGGCGGACGTAGGGAAAGACCTGGCGGGCCACCTCGCGACGACGCTTGCCCCTTCCCGGGCAACGGTCGCCGCGGAGGCCCGCCCGATGCCCGAGCCCCCACCGCGGTGCTCAACGCCAGGTTCCCGCCCAGCCGCACGCCGCCCTCCTTCGCTGGTTCTCGAGATCGCCAGACAGCATGCTCCTGCCTAACGTCTGCTGCAACACCCGCGGGGATGACAGTGCCGCGCCGCGCCTCGCCGCGATGTCACTTGCACGGCGGTAAGGCACTGGTGATCTGGCGGCCTCTAGGCTACTATCTGGCCACGCAGCGCGGTTGGATACTCCGCGGAGGTGGCAGTGGCCGAGGTTAGCAGCGCGATCGAGCACCTGGACCAGGAGCTCCTGGCCAAGCTCACCATGGAGGTCATCGACATTCCCAGCCCGATGGGTGGCGAGGGAGAGGTGGCCCACTATCTCGCCGAGAGGTTCCGGCGGGCCGGGCTGCAGACGCAGCTCCAGGAGGTCGAAGACGGCCGCTTCAACGTCGTAGGCCGCCTGGAAGGCAACGGTACGGGCCCGCACCTGCTCTACGTCGGCCACATGGACACCACCTGGGGAGGTGACGAGGAGGGCATCAATGCCCTTGGGCCTGGCTACCAGCCAAAGTCCTGGCGCGAGGGCGACTGGATCTACGGCATGGGCGCCTACAACATGAAGAGCGGTCTGACCAGCATGGTCCACGCGGTCGAAGCGATCGCCGCGGCCAGGCCGTCGCTTGGTGGGGACCTGATCATGGCTGGGGTGGTCGGCGAAACCTCGCACGCCCAGAGCGGGCGCTACCGGGGCGCCCGCTACCGCGGCGCCGGCGTCGGCGCGCGCTTCCTGGTGACCAACGGGGTGACCGCCGACCTGGCTGTGATTGCCGAGCCGACCAACAGCCGGATCAGCCGCGCCAGCGGCGGCTACCTGCTGTTCGAGGTCACCACGCGCGGCAATCCTGGCGCGACCTATCGGCGCGGTGGTGTCGGAATCGAGGTCAAGCCAGCCACCGACGCGATCGCCAACACGCTCCAGGTCATCGCCGCGATCCAGGCCTGGGCGCCAGGCTACGTTGAGCGGTCCCGCTACGACGGCGAACTGGCAACCAACGTCGCGATCACCGCGATGGAGGGAGGTCACCCCTGGCGACCAACCAAGTACGCCAGCTTCAGCCGTCTGTATGTCGAGGTGGACTTGATGCCCGGCACCCGCCAGGTGGACGTCGAGGTGGAGTTCCGCCAGATGCTCCGCGAGCTGGCCGCTCGCGACGCTAACCTGACGACCGAAGTCGCGGTGATCCAGAACACGCCGGGCGCGGAGATCAGCGCCAACGAGCCGGTCGTCCGCTTCCTCGCTGCCGCGCACGAGCGGTTCTGGCGGGAGCCGCCGCCCATCACCTTCGACGGCTGGCACGCCGACACCACCGCGCTGACCCGCTACGGCATCCCGACGGTCTGCTACGGCCCGGGCGGCCGGGCGCGCAGCGGTGGCTCCGGCTACTATCCCAGAGAGGGTGAGGGCTGCTACCTGCCCGACCTGTTGAACGGGTCGCGGGTCTTCGTCGAGCTGGCCCACGACGTCTGCAGTCGCCCGCGGAGCGAGTTCGGCAAGCTCCCGCCAACCGAGCGAGGCACCGTCACATACTAGCGCAGGTGGAATTTCCGTCCCCCGGGCGAATCCATCTCTGAGGAGTTCGCGATGACGTTGCAGACCGGTCCGCTGATGCCACGACGCCAATTCCTGCGTCTGCTCGCGCTTGGCGCGACGACGGGAGCGTTCCTGACCGTGGCCTGCTCGTCGTCGGCCCCGGCACCCACCGCGGCTCCAGCCAAGCCCGCGGAGGCTAAGCCGACGACGCCCGCCCAGCCGGCCGCCCAACCGGCTGCCCAGCCGGCCTCCAGCCCCGCGGCGGCACCGGCCGCCAGCCCCGCGGCGGCTGCCCTTCCCAATTTCAAGGGCGCCAGCGTCAGGCTCACGGTCAGTAGCTGGTTCATCCCGCCCGCCAA
>JADZDV010000105.1 GCA_020850915.1 Chloroflexota bacterium
CTTGCCGACCGACTGCGGCCACGCTTCTTCCCGTCTGAGGCCCGGCATGGCTGAGTCTGGCGGCCTGGTCTCCCTCGTCGGAGCCGGTCCCGGCGATCCCGGCCTCCTGACCCGGCGCGGCGAAGCGCTCCTCCGCCGTGCCGAGGTGGTCGTCTACGATCGCCTTGTCGCGCCCGAGCTGCTGGGGCTCTGCTCGCCTGCCGCCGAGAGGATCTACGTCGGCAAGGAGGGGTTCGGACCGTCGGTCAGCCAGGACCAGATCACGCCCCTGCTGGTGAAACTGGGCCAGGAGGGCCGGCGGGTCGTTCGGCTTAAGGGCGGCGACCCGTTCGTCTTCGGCCGCGGCGGCGAGGAGGCGCTCGCCCTGCGCGAGGCCGGCGTGCCGTTCGAGATCGTTCCAGGCGTCACCTCCGCCATCGCGGCGCCAGCCTGCGCCGGCATTCCCGTCACCCACCGGGGCCTTGCCGCCAGCTTCATGGTCGCCACCGGCTTCGAAGACCCGACCAAGCCTGCCTCCGACCACGACTGGGCGGGCCTGGCGCACGGGGCTGACACCCTGCTCTTCCTCATGGGCGTGGAGCACCTGGAGGAGATCGTCTCGAAGCTGCTCGAGCACGGCCGCCCGGCGGACGAGCCGGCCGCCCTGGTGCGGCGCGGCACGACGCCGGAGCAGCAGACGCTCGTCGGCACGCTCGAAACCATCGCCGGGCTCGCCCGCGAGCGCCGCCTACGGCCACCGGCCATTCTGGTGGTCGGCAAGGTCGCCTCGCTGGCCGATCAGCTTGGCTGGCTCGAGCGCCGTCCGCTCCACGGCAAGCGCGTGCTCGTCACGCGGGCGCGCGAGCAGGCCAGCGCCCTGGCGGATCGCCTGGCCGAGCAGGGCGCCCGGCCGCTCGAGTTCCCCAGCATCAAGATCCAGCCACTCGCCGATCCCGGGTCGCTGGACGCTGCCCTGGCCGAGCTGGCCGGCTACGCCTGGGTCGTCTTCACCAGCGCCAACGGCGTCCGCGCGGCCTTCGAGCGCCTGGAGCGCTCCCATCGGGACGCCCGCGCGTTCGGCGCTGCCCGTATCGCGGCGATCGGACCGGCCACCGCCGCCGGCCTCGCCGAGCGGGGCCTCCGCGCCGATCTCGTCTCCAGCGGCGCCACCGCGGAGGCCGTCGCCGCCGACCTGACGCCGCGTGTCGAGCCCGGTCAGCGCGTCCTGCTCGCTCGGGCGGACCTGGCCCAGCCCGCCCTCGCCGAAGCCCTGACGGCGGCCGGTGCGCTGGTGGACGACGTGGTGGCGTACCAGACGGCGCCGACGATGGACGGCCACGACGAGGTCCGGCGCCGCCTGGAGGCCGGCGAGGTGGACGTCGTGACCTTCACGAGCGCCTCCACCGTCCGCAACCTGCTGGCCGGCCTCGACGGCGCACAGTCCCTCCTCGCCCGCCCCCTCATCGCCTGCATCGGCCCCGTCACCGCCGAAGCCGCTCGCGCTCGGGGCCTCCGCGTCGACCTCGTCGCCCCCACCCACACCATCGACGGCCTCGTCGACGCCCTGGTGGAAGCCCTCCCGCGGAAGTAGGGTGCGCACCACGCACCGTGTTACTCCAGCACCGGCCCTGCACCGGCGCCGTGGGCGGCGGGGTGGTGGCCGCGCTTGAGCCACAGGGCTGGGACCACGCCGGCCAGCGTCACCAGAGTGCCGATGAAGAAGCAGTCGTCGAAGCTCTGCACCGTCGCTTTGAGGGCGACCTGGCTGGCGAGGGCCTGGAGGCCCAGGCTGTGAGCGGCTGCCTCGGAAAGACCCTTCTGCATGAACGCGCCCTGAGCGGCGTTCAGCACGTTGACCGCCGCGATGTTCCACGAGGTGACCGTCTGGCTCAGGACCGCCGTGTGGAAGACCGTCCGGTCCAGCAGCAGGCTGGCGAAGATGCCGGTGGCGAACGCGCCGAAGAGCTGCCGTAGCACGTTCGAGAGCGCCGAGGCGCGCGGGATCATCATCGGTGGGATGGTGTCCATCGCCACCGTCATGACCGGCATCATCATCAGCCCCATCGCCGCGCCGCGCAGCATCAGGATCACGCGCAGGCTGTCGTCAGGTGTGCTCGGGTCCAGGCTGACGAGCAGCCACGTGGCGTAGCCGAGCAGCAGCAGGCCGGGAATGACCACCGGCTTCGGCCCGAGCTTGTCCAGCAGCTTGCCGGAGATAGGCATCATGATGCCTGCCGTCACGGCCTGCGGGAACAGCAGCATCCCGCTCTCCATCGCCCCCAGCCCGCGCACGTTCTGGAGGAACAGCGGCAGGAGCAGCAGCGAGGAGTACATGCCCGCCGTGGCCACCAGCGCCACCAGTGTGGCGACCAGGTACGTCCGGTCGCGCAGCACCCCGAGGTCCAGCAGCGGCTGGTCCTGTGACAGCTCAACCACCACCCAGGCGGGGATCGCCACCGCCGTGATCATCCAGAGCACCATGATATGCGGCGCCGTCCAGCCGTCCTGGGGCGCCTTCTCGAGCGCCAGCATCGCCGCCGAGAAGCCAATCGCCGAGAGCACGAAGCCGGGCCAGTCGAATCGACCGATCCCGCGGCGCGGCGTCTCGCGCAGGAGCAGGCCGGCCATGAACACGGCGGCGATGCCGATCGGGACGTTCAGCGTGAAGATCACACGCCAGTCCACGTACTCCACCAGGTAGCCGCCCAGCGTCGGCCCGATGACCGGCGCCACCAGGATCGGCAGCCCGAAGATCCCCATGATCGAGCCGCGCTGGTGCGGCGGCGCGGCCTGTAGCAGGATGCTCATACCCAGCGGCTGGACCAGCCCGCCTCCGAGACCCTGGAGGATCCGGAAGAGAACCAGGCCCTCGATATTCGGCGCCAGGCCGCAGAGCGCGGAGCCGATGGTGAACAGCGCGATCGTCACGATGTACGTACGCTTCGCACCGAGCGCGTCCGAGAGGAAGCCGGTGGCGGGCATGACCACCGCCAGCGCCAGCATGTAGCCCGTCAGGACGAGCTGCCCTTCGTTCACGTTGGTCTGGAAGACCTGGATGATGCGGGGCAGCGCGATGTTGACGATCGTGGTGTCCAGCACGACCATGAACGAGCCCAGGACGATCACGATCATCGCCTGCCAGTGGTAGGCCAACCCGTGAAGGGCGTGGGCTCGTCTGGCTGGGGCCGCTCCGGACGGGACCGCTCCGGCAGAGGTCGCTACGGCTGCCAAGGCACTCCGCCGCCCGGCTCGCGCACCTGGATCTTCACCTCTGCCGACGTGCCCAGCGGCAGGATCGCCCCCTGGGTGTCCACCGAGATCTTGACCGGCACGAGCTGCGTCACCTTGGTAAAGTTGCCGGCTGTGTTGCCCTGCGGCAGCAGCGAGAAGGTCGCCGCGCTGGCTGGGGTGATCGATTCCACCCGCCCGTTGAACGTCCGGCCCAGCGCGTCCGCGTGGACCTCGACAGGTTGGCCCGGCTGGACCCGGGCGATCTTGTCCTCTTCGATGTTGGCCTTCACACTGGTGGCTTTCGGGTCCACCACCGCGTACAGCGCCTGCCCGGCCGCCGCTGTGCTGCCAACGTACGCCATCCGGGCGGCGATGATCCCGTCAAGCGGACTGGTGACCGAGACCTTCGTGTCCGTCGTGTTGGTGACGCCCCAGACCGGCGCGCCGCCGTTCGGCACGCTGCCGACCTGTTGCGGAATGGCGATCACGGCCAGCTCCTGGCCGCTCTTCACCTGGTCGCCCACGTCCACCCGCGCGATCACGATCCGCCCGGCGTTCAGCGAGCCGACCTGCACCAGGTCGCCCGTGACCTGGGCATTCTCCGTCATGACGAAGTAGGTGGAGTCGTACCAGTAGCGATAGCCGAAGGTCACGGCGGCCCAGCCGGCGATCAGCAGGATCGGGATCAGGAAGAGCAGCCGCTTCTTCTTGCCGCCGGTCTTCGGCGCCGCGGCGGCTGGCGGCTGGTGAGGCTGGGCAGCCGTCTCGGGGTGCCGTGGCTGGCCGGCGGGCGCCCCTGGGGCGGCGGACACGGCGGGCGCTGGCGCCGTGCGCACCGCCGCGCCGTCGCTCGTGCCCGGGCGCGCCGGCGCGCCGATTGTCGCAACGCCAGGTCGGACGGGCGGGGCTCCAGGTCGTGTGGCCGGCGCGAATCGCTCGGCCGAGGGCTCCCGTGTGGGCGCGGTCATAACGAGACGTCCTGGGAGAAGGCTGCCGGGGGAGCGCAGCGGCTCGCTGTCTGCAAGGTCTGTGCGAGCGACCGCAGCCCCTGCAGCAACGCCCCGCGGTCGTCCGGTTCGA
>JADZDV010000106.1 GCA_020850915.1 Chloroflexota bacterium
GCAATTGCTATCGAGAATGCGCGCCTCTTCGAGCAGGCTACGACTGTCGAGGCGCTTCGTGAGCTTGCCCAGTTGAAGGCCGAGCTGCTCAACACGGTCTCACACGAGTTGCGGACGCCCCTGAGCCTGATTCACGGCTACTCGGAGTTGCTGGTGCATCGCGCGGATCGGCTGTCGCCGGCTGAAGTGGCGCAGATGAGCGGCGAGATCTACACCAGTTCGAAGACGCTGGCGCGGCTCGTGGATGACTTGTTGGACTTCTCCCATTTTGAACATGGCCGGCTCGAACTGCGGCAACGGCGCCTGGACCTGGGCGAGATGCTGACAGCACTGGCGCACCTGTTCCGCGCCCAACCCGGCGGCGGGCGCATTGTCACCGACCTGGAGGCGAACATCCAGGTGGACGCCGACCCGGACCGGCTGCACCAGGTGGTGGGGAACTTGCTGTCAAACGCGCTGGCCTACACCACCGACGGCGCCATCACGATCCGCTCGCGCCGCGAGGCCAACCTTGCACGGGTGGAGGTCGAAGACCACGGTCCGGGCCTCTTGCCGGAGGAGGTCAGCCGGATCTGGGAGAGTTTCTATCGCGGGGCGGAGGCGGCAAACCTGCCCAACCGTGGCAGCGGCCTGGGCCTGACAGTGGTGAGACAACTGGTGGAGCTGCACGGCGGCAACGTTGGTGTGCGGAGCGCGCCCGGCCAGGGGGCGACGTTCTGGTTCACGCTGCCGGCCGTCTGAGGCCCCTGGTCTGAGGCCCCTGGTCTGAATCACGGTTCGCGGCGGCGCGTCGTGTCAGTGGGCGCCGGCGGGCGTCGTCGGAACGGTCCTCAGGTGAGGCACGGCGCGCATGGCGAGGTTCCAGAGGGCTTGCACGGCCCAGCCGACGGCCAGCCCTGAGAGTAGCGTCGCGATCGTGGCGGTGGGCACGAAGTAGTGCTGGAGCAAGAAGCCGAGGCCTACCGAGACGCCGGCCCAGAGGAACCCGAGCCAGAGCAGCACCATCCACTCGGCGTTCGGGCGGCCGGGCCGGGGGAAGGCGGCGCGCACGGCCAGCCACGCCGCCCCGACGACGGTGAGCACGGATTCCAGCGGCCACCCCAGCCGCGACGGCGCGAAGGCGTCGTTGTAGACGCTCCGCTCCCAGACCAGCGCCACTCGCCGGTCCAGGGTGTGTACGGCCCGCGTGGGCACGTCCTTCTGCTGCTGGGCCATCTCGATGCGCCGGTTCTCGAAGAGGAGCCAGGTGCGCCCGACCGGGTTCGGCCAGAGGAACGGGTTGGAGACGATGAAGACGAAACCGGTGGCGGCGAGGACGGCAGCCACCCAGAGCCAGGCCGAGCCAGGGCGCGGCGCGCTGCCATCTGGGGCTGTTGGCAGCGTGTCCGTCCCGGCGGCGCCAGCGGGGCGCAGGCGTCCGCGCAGCCGCGCCGCCAGACCTGTGACCCGCGCGTCCTGACTGACGCCCCAGGCGACGACGGCGACGATGACCAGGACGGTGGTCAACTTGACGCCGAATGCCAGCCCCACGAGGAGGCCAGTGGCGACGCCCCAGCGGAGGGCCGAGGCCGGGCGCTCGGTCTTGCGGAGGCGCACGCTGAGGATGGCGAGCAGCAGCGCCCCGAGCAGAAAGAACATCAGGGTGGATTCAGCCTTGGCTCGCACGAAGTGCTCTTGCAGGTACGGGCTTCCCGTCGCGAAGGTCGCGGCGACCAGCCCGCCGATGGGGCCGGCCAGCAGCCGCACGACGACGTACAGCACCGTCACGGCCAGGGTGGCCATCAGGCGGGCCGGCATGCGAGCGTCGTCCAGCACGTCGTCAGCCGGGGCCAGCCCGAGCCGACGATTGGCGGCAGCCGACCGGTTGAAGTCGTAGTTCGGGTTCTGGGCCTCAAGGTCGTGCCCGCGATACCAGAGCCAGCTACCGATGACGTAGCGGAACACCATCGGCTGGGTGCGCGGCCAGTAGCCGTCGGCCCAGGCTCGCGCCGAGAAGTCACGATCGACAAAGTACGTCTGGAAGTAGCGGGTGGTCCCGATCCAGTTGCCTTCGTCGGAGTCGATCTTTGCTTTGGCCGTGAAGAAGACCGGCAGCGCCGCCGAGAAGACGGCGAGGACCAGGAGGGCTTCGCCGGCCCAGCGGAGCGGTCGTGGCAGTTTCATCATGGGACGATGCCAATGGTGCAATGCTGCCGCGACCATAGACAACAGGTGACAGAAACGTCAAGACAGGGTTGCACTCGTGTGGCGGCGCCCCGACGATGGACGCGGACTCCTCCGGGGCAGCCTACTGCGCCAGGTGTGGCATCAGCCGACCCACCATCTCCAGCAGCATGGTCAGGTCAAACGGCTTCGCCAGGTGAGCAGCGGCCCGGATCTGTGCCGCGCTCTGACTCAGGCGGTCGCCAGCCGAGATGATAAGGATCGGAGTCTCACCGCGTAGCCGCTGCCGGTCAAGCTGTTGGGCGAACTCCAGACCGTCCAAAGTTGGCATGATCAGGTCCAGCAGGATCAGGTGGGGCGGCTCGGTCTGCACGCGGCAGAGCGCCTCCTGCCCGTCCGCCGCCGTGGCGACCTCGTACCCTTCGTCGAGCAGCGCCTGTTCCAGCAGTGTGCGGATCTGCTCGTCGTCGTCCACGATCAGGACGCGCGGAGTGGGCTGGCCGGCGGCGGGCGGCGGCGCTCCTGGCTCCCCAACTCCGTCATACGGCAAATGCACGGTGAAGGTGCTCCCCTGCCCCAGGGTCGAGGCGACCTCGATGCGCCCGCCGTGGGCCTCCACCCGCGTCTTTGTGATCGCCAGCCCGAGCCCAAGCCCGGACGCCTGTCCGGCGCCATGCGCGACGCGGTAGAAGCGGTCAAACAGGCGCGGCAGGGCTTCTTCTGGGATGCCCTGGCCCTGGTCGATGACGGTGATGGTGGCCGCTGTTGCCTCGGGGCGCACCCGCACTACGATTTCGCCGCCGGCCGGCGAGTATTTGATGGCGTTCGAGAGCAGGTTGCGGAAGACCTGACCCAGCCGGTCGGCGTCCCAGGCTCCCCGAATGGGCCTGTGTGGCGCTCGGAGCCGCACGCGATGCAGCGACGTGGGGGCCTGGGCCTCGTCCACGGCGTTCTGGGCGAGCGCGAGCAGGTCGGTGTCGGCGAACTGGAGCTCCAGGCGGCCGGTCGACGCCCGCGTGATGTCGAGCAGGTCGTCGATGAGTCGTTCAAGCTGCCGAGTCTGCCCGAGAATCGCTTCGACGGCGCGCTCGCTGTACTGCTCGCGCCGCTGCATCAACTGGGCGA
>JADZDV010000107.1 GCA_020850915.1 Chloroflexota bacterium
GCCCCACGGCCCGGTGGGGATCAGGGGATGAGCAGCCGAACCTCGTGGTCGTCGGTCCACGGGTCGGCGTGGTTGACCTGGCGTCGGAGGTGGGAAGCGCAGCGGCACCAATCCAGCCGCTCCAGCGGGTCATGCTGCACCGCGCCAGGCTCGATACGGGGGACGAAGCTGCACCGCGGGAGCAAGCCAGTCGACATTCAGGGAGAGAGGGCGCTTGCGCTGGCTGACGACGGCAGAGCAGCGCAAGCGGAGGCGACCACGGAGGCTAGTCTGGCAGTCGCCCGAGCGCCCGGACGACCTTTTCCGGAGTAATCGGCAGGGCAGTGACCCGTGCGCCCACGGCATCGAAGACAGCGTTGCTGAGCGCCGGAGCCGTTGCCAGAGTCGGTGGCTCGCCTATACCCTTGGCACCAAACGGCCCGACGCCATTGCCCGTCTCCAACAGCATGGTGATGATCTCGGGGGCGTCAACCGCTGTCGGGAGCAGGTACTCCGACAGAGATGGCGTCTTGACAACGCCTCGCTCGACGACAAAATCCTCGATCAGGCCCTGGCCGAGGCCCATCACCACACCACCCTGGATCTGTCCTTCCACGCTCTGACGGTTGATCGCCTGGCCGACATCGAAGCAGGCGGCGTTGGTCAGGGCGATCACCTCGCCAGTCTCCTCGTCCACCTCCACTTCGACCGCCTGCGCGCCGTAGGTGAAGTCGTTGAACGCCTTGCCCTGCCAGGTCTCCGGATCGGGCAGATCGGTAAAGTCGGCCTTGAAGGTCGCCAGGCTGCTGCGCGGGACGCCAGCCTGGGCGCAGGCGGCGACGACTCGAGCTAACGGGACACGAAGCGTCAGCTCATGCGTATCGAACGCGAACTCGTCTGCCAGATCCAGACGATCCGCTGACGTTTCCAGCATCTCAGCGGCCTGGCGCAAGAGGTTCATTCGTACCTCCCGCGCCGCGGACAGCACCGCGTTGCCGGACATGTAGAGCTGGCGTGTGGCCGTTGTCGTGCCTGAGAGTGGCGTGAGGGCTGAATCGGTGATGTAGACGGAGATCCGCTCTGGAGGTACGCCGAGCACTTCGGATGTAATCGATGCCAGCGAGCTCGCCTGGCCGCCTCCGACGTCCGGCACGCCCGAGCGAACGATGACGCTGCCGTCAGGCTCGATGCCGACGTACGCGGACGACGTGTCGTGGGTCCAGGTGACTCGGCCATATGGACCGAAACAGGCTGCAATCCCACGCCCGATCCGCCTGCCCGGCCGAGGTTGGCGCGACGAAGGCAGCGCCTCCCATGCCCGGGTCAGCATCTCGTCAAGATGCGGCTCGTGCTCAACGATCTGGCCGTTTGCAATCGAGTCGCCGCGATGGACGACATTGAGCCGGCGCAGCTCAAGCGGGTGGATCCCAACCTCGGCGGCAATGCGGTCGAGATGGACCTCATAGGCGAAGCAGGTCTGGAGAGCACCAAAGCCTCGCATCGCGCTGGTGAAGGGGTTGTTGGTCAGCACAGCAGATGCATCAACTCGCACGTTCGGGATTCGATAGGGCCCGGCGGCTGTGATCAGACCATAGATCAGCACAAAGGGACTGAGATAGGCGTAGGCCCCAGCGTCGGAGACTACCCGCGCCTCGAGTGCGGTGATGGTCCCGTCACGGCGGACTCCTGTTCGATAGACGAGGACGAAGGGGTGCCGCTTGCCATGTGTGAGAAACGACTCCTCGCGAGTGACGTGGATACGGACTGGCCTTCGAGTCTTCCAGGTGAGGAGGGCGAGGTACGCCTCGATGGTCATATCCTCACGGCCGCCAAACCCGCCGCCGACCATGGTGCCGATGATCCGGACCTTGCTGTGTGGCAGGTCGAGCATGCGCGCGATCGTTCGGAAGTGCTCGATCACCTGGGTTGCGGTGCGAATGGTGATGACACCATCGTCGTCGAGCCAGGCCACGCCGGATTCGGGCTCGAGGTAGGCGTGGTCGATGAGCTGGGTCCGGTACGAACCCTCAACCACCAGGTCAGCCTGAGCGAAGCCCTCGGCAAGATCCCCTTTCTCGAGGTGATACTGGGCGATGACGTTCGTGTCACCCGCCAGCTTCGGAGCTCCAGGCTGCATGGCCTCCAGCGGGTCGAAGACCCCGGGCAGGTCTTCGTACTCGATGTCAATCACGCTCAGCGCGAACTGAGCCAGCTCGGCCGTTTCAGCCGCGACAAGGGCGATCGCCTCGCCCTGATAGCGGATGCGACCATCCGACAGTATTGGGGCGTCGGCATCCGCGTTCCGCGCCTTGCCGGTCTGGCCTGGCAGCTCGACCGGCAGCCGCAGGTTCGGCACATCAGCGGCCGTCAGGACCGCCCACACACCGTCCAGGGCCCGCGCCGCCGTACAGTCGAGGCGAGCAATCCGGGCGGAAGGCCGGTCGCTGCGTAAGATCGCACCATGCAGCATGTTTGGCATGGTGAAGTCGCCGGCGTACCTGGTCTGCGCTTGCACTTTGTCCCGCGCATCATGGCGCGGCAACGCCTTGCCGATGACGCGATGCTTGGTCCGCGCTTCGAATTCCCCAACCGACATCAGAGCAACCTCGCCCGCGCCCGATCGCCAGCTTCGCCCCTCATTTCTGCCGCGGCCGACTCAGCCGCGTCGACGATCTTGTGATAGCCGGTGCAACGGCAGAGATTCCCTGATATGGCCTCCCGAATCTCGGCTCGACTCGGGCTGGGATTCTCCTGGAGGCAAGCAGCGAGCGAGATCACCATGCCTGGTGTGCAGAAGCCGCATTGAATTCCGCCGTGCTCGATCATCGCGGTCTGGATCGGATGTAGCTGCTCGCCACTGCCGAGGCCACGCAGCGTGACAACTGAGCAGCCGTCTGCCTGGAGTGCTAGCACCAGACAGGAGTTCACCGCCTTCCCATCGAGGAGCACGTTACAGGCGCCGCAGTCACCCTTACCACAGCCCTCCTTCACATCCGTCTGCCCAACCTCATCTCTCAAGAGCTCAAGCAGCGTCTGGGAATGGCGGCGAACCGGGACACGGACCTTCTCGCCGTTCAAGATCAGCTCAACGTCCATTCGCTTGCTCTCCAGTAGCCTGCCGAAGCGCCTGGCGCACCGTCCGGTTGACGAGGACTCCGCTCATCAAGCGACGGTACGCCGCCGTCGCGCGTACGTCAGAGATCGGCCGGACTTCCTCCGATGTTGCATTTCCGGCGGCCTGAATGCTCGGCTCATCGAGACGCGCTCCGGTTAACACGCGCTCGGCGGCGGTGGCTCGAACCACCGTTGGCGCGACCGCGCCGAGTCCAATCCGCACGTTCGCACAGCGTTCGTCCCCGTCCACGGTCAGCACGCAGGCTGCGCTGACGATCGAGATCGCGTCCGACTGACGCAATCCGAGCTTGTACCAGCCACAGCCGGTCCGTGGTTCGGCCGCGGGAACCTCGATTGCGACCAGGAGCTCGTCCGGCTCCAGGACGCTCCGCCGGTAGCCGAGGTAGAAGTCAGCAAGTCGAACGACGCGTCCGCCTCGTGCCCGGCTGACCAATCGCAGCCGGGCGTCGAGTGCCAGGAGTGGTGGGACGGCGTCCGCGGCCGGGGAGCCATCGATGATGTTCCCCCCAATCGTCGCCCGGTTCCGGACCAGTGGATTGGCGAATTCGCGCGCGCTCAGTGCGAGCAGGCGCGCCGCCGAATCGGCAAGGAGCACCTCGCTGCGTGCGACATCGGTCAAGGTGGCAAGCGAGCCGATTTCAAGACTGCCGTCGCGGCGCTGGATCCGGCCGAGCTCGTCGCCAAGCCGCGATACGTCGACGACGAACTCTGGCCGGTCTCGACCACCGCGCAGGTTCACCAGCAGATTCGTGCCGCCAGCAATCACGCGAGCCCGAGGCTGGTGCTCCTCCAGCAAGGCGAGCGCATGCTCCAGGCTCTGCGCTCTTGCGTAGTGAAAGTCGTCCAACATCCCCTCGCTCGCTACACGTCCCAGCCGCCGTCGACGGTCAGGGCTTGGCCGGTGATCTGCCTCGATTCATCAGACGCCAGGAACACGCAGGCGTGAGCCACATCCTCAGCCGTTGTCCATCGCTTGATCGCCTGCTCATCGATGTACGCCTGGTCGACCGCGGCCGGATCCACACCCCAGACCAGGGCCTTCTCCTGGATGATCCTGGTGATCCTTGGACCGGTGAGCGGACCGGGCGACACGCAATTGACATTGATGTTGTGAATGCCAACCTCCAGCGCGATCGTGCGCGTGAGCCCCCGGACCGCCCATTTGGAGGAGGAGTAGGCGACGCGGTTCTTGTAGCCGCGCATGCCGGATGTACCGCAAATGTTGACGATCTTGCCGTACTTTCGCTCGATCATGTGGGGAAGGACGTACTTACAGGCGAGGAAGGTACCCTTGGCGTTGACGGTCAGGACCTGGTCCCACTCCTCGCCTCGCACCCGGTACGCCAGCGTCTCGATGGGGCCCGTATCCCCAGCGGCGTTCAGCAGAATGTCGATCCGTCCGTACTGCTGAAGCGTCTGGGCGACCATCGCCTGGACCTGCGACTCGTCCGTGACATCGCAATGGGCGGCGATCGCGCGCACACCTGGCACCTGTCCACGTAGCCGCTTGATCTCAGCCTCGATTGCCGGAACGTCTCGGGCAGCCATCGCGAGGCTTGCGCCCTCGCGGGCGAAGTACTCACAGATCGTGCCGCCCATCCCTTTCGCGGCGCCTGTCACGAGCGCGACGCGGTCTCGCAGTCTCATTGGCACGGCCTCCTTGAACTACTCGTTGATGCCCAGAAGCGTGCGTGGGTTCCTCTGCAGCATCCTCTCCAGGGACTCGTACGGCACGCCCTCGTCGAGTAGCGCGCACGCGAGCATCCGCAACCCCTCCGGGTGAGGTGCCGCGGCAGCCTGCCCAAGGTCCGAGGTGAGGATCAGGCTGTCCGGTCCAAGCTCCTTGATCCAGGCCGCCAACTCGCTCGGGTGCTGTTCGTTGAACGCGGGGGAGGCACAGCAGACGGCGACGTACTCGATCATCGCGCCCTTGGCAATCAACTCCCGCTGGACGGCCGGCGGGATCTTGCCAAGCGCCCAGTTCGCATGCGTATAGAGAATGCGCTTGACGCCGCGTCGATTGGCTTCGTCGAGCAGCTTGCGCGTTTCGTCGATGCTCAAGTGTCCAGTAGCCAGACATATGTCTGCCTCGGCGATGAGGTCGAGGATCGTCAGCACCTCTGGCTTCAGTTCGCCCTCGTCGTCAAGTACAGTGACGCCTGGCCCCGGTAGCTGTTTCTTAGGCCGGCCCAGCACGGGATAATCCGACATGTGGAAGTACTCGAAATGCCACTTGGAGTGATTGCTCGGCATCCAGACGACTTTGGCGCCGTAGTGGATGGCGCCCTGCACGACGTACGGGTTGAGGCCGCCGACCGTTCGGTTCAGCACAATCGCGCCGTACGCCTGCACGCTCGTACCGTCGTACATCTTGTTGACGTAGTACGCTCGCCCCGTCGTCGACGAATCATGGTCCTTCAGGACGAAGCCGCTCATGCCGTACTCCAAGGCGTACTTGGCAAGTGCCGCGTCGTCAATCGTCCGCCGGAACAGCGCCGGGTGGGTGTGGGCATGCATGTCGATCGCACCGCGGAGGAGATCCAGGTCAGGCCTCTCCATAGCCAGAGGCTCCTTTCGTCATGGAATGAGTTTGTCGTCGCGCAACGCGGGCGCCCTCAGGCCCGACTCCCTACCAGCTCCAGCACCGTCTCAGCTACGTTCAGCACGTCGTCGATGTCCTGTCCGGTATGGGCTGCCGAAAGAAACCAGTGTTCAAACCCGTCCGGGTGCACGTAGACCCCGCGTTTGATCATCTCCATCGCAAAGCGCTGGAACATCTGGAGATCAACACCGGCGGTACCGCGATAGTCGACGATCTTCTTGCTCGCCGTGAAGTACAACTGGAGCATTGAGCCCGTCCCCTGGACGATCGCCGGTAATCCAAGCCGGTCGATGATCGTGGAGAGACCGTCCCGGAGCTGATCGCCAAGCGCCTTCAGGCGCGGATAGACCGCGCCGTCGTTGGCGCGCAGCTCGCCCAGGCACGCTTGCGCCGCGGCGAGGTTGATGGGCGAGGCGTTGTAGGTGCCTGCGTGTCGGACTCTGCCACCTTCCAGCAGCGCCATGATCTCTCGCCGACCTCCGAACGCGCCCAGGCTCGCGCCGTTTGCGATCGCTTTCGCGAACGTCGTGAGGTCCGGCTCCAGCCCATACTGCTGTTGGGCGCCACCTGGGGCGAGCCGAAAGCCGGTGATGACTTCATCGAGGATGAACAGCACATCGTGCTCCCGACAGATCCGCTGGAGCGCCTGCAGGTAGCCGGGCTCCGGGCCGATGAAGCCTTTGTTGGCCATGACCGGCTCAGTGATCACGGCGGCCAGCTCGTCGCGATGCCGACGAATGGTCCGCTCCAGCAGGTCGAGATCGTTCCACGTCGCCACCAGCGTATGGGCGTACAGCTCCTCCGGGATCCCAGACCCGGACGGAATCCTGACCGGAGCCTGGCGCGAGCCGACGGTGGAGAGCGGTGGCGTGATACTCACCAGCACCTGGTCATGGTTGCCGTGGAAGTGCCCCTCGAACTTCAGAATCTTGGGTTTGCCGGTGTACCCGCGCGCCAGACGCATCGCGTGGAGCGTGGACTCCGTGCCCGAGTTGGTGAACCGCACCAGCTCCACACTCGGCACCATCTGGCAGATCGCGGAGGCCACCTCGATCTCGAGCTCCGTGCAGCTCCCGTACATCAGTCCCCTGCCAGCCTGGTCGCGCATCGCCTGGGTCACGGCCGGGTCCGCGTGTCCGAGGATGACGGGGCCGAAGCCCATCAGGACGTCGATATAGACGTTGCCGTCTACGTCAACCAGCCGACAGCCAGCCCCTTCTCGCATGTACACCGGGTACGGCGTGAACGCCGCGAGCCCGCGGACCGGCGACGTGACTCCGTCCGGTAACACTGACCGGGCCCGCTCGAAGAGCTCCCGCGACGTCCCCGTCCGCGCTTCCCAGCGCTGTTCTATCGACGTCTGTGCCATGGCAACCCCGGCCTCCTTGCCTCGTCTCGCTAGTCCCAGTCGGGGAAGGCCGGCGGCGATATCTGGTCGATGCTCCGTTTCGCCCGGTCGTGCTCCTGCATTCGGACGCGCGTTGCCTCGCCGGCGGTCTGAAGCCGGCGGGCCACGTCTCGGTCAGTCTGCGACCACGTCATCTGCCGGTTCTCCATCACGACCCGACCGTCGACGACCACGCCCTCGACGTCGCTGTGCTCCGCGTAGTAGACGAGGTTCTTGATCGGGTCCCGGACCGGCGCCATGTTGATCGACTCAGCGTCCCAGATGACGAGGTCAGCTTTGGCACCGGGTGCGAGCCGGCCCAGGTCATCCCGTCCAAGCGCCCTGGCACCACCCAGCGTCGCCGCGTTGAAGACCTCGGCCGCGGTCGCAACATCCGCCAGTCGATCGACGATCTTCCCGACAACCGCTGCTGACCGCATGTTGACGAGCATCGATTGCGGCGAGCCATCAGTGCCCAGGCTCATGTTGATGCCCGCGTCCAGGTACCGCTGGAACGACTCCATCGCCAGCCCACGGCGGCCGTGGTTCCAGGGGTTATGGGAGACCGACACGCCGCTCGACGCCATGATCTGGATGTCGCCAGGCGGGTAGTTGGTCCAGGAGCTGCCGCCGATGATGAGCACGTGGCCAAGGAAGACCCTGGGCGTCAGAAAGCCGATGTCACGCAGCCAGGCGATCGGCGTCTTGCCGTGACGCCGCAGCATCTCCTGGAACTCGAGCACGGCCTCGGAGACGTGGATCGTCAGCGGCACATCCATCTCGTCAGCGAGCCGATGGACCTCCCGCAGCAGCTCTTCCGAGGTATCCTCCGCGTGCGCCGGCTCGAGGTAGCCCCGAATTCGGCCGTTGCCAACACCGTCCCATTGCTCGACAAACTCAACCGATCGTCGCAGCCCCTCCCGGCCGGCCTCCTCGTCCCAGTCGTACACGATCTGTTGGCCGTCTGGCGAGTGGAAAAAGGCGCAGCGGAACGGCCGGGCGATGTACATCCTGAGGCCAGCAGCGAGCGTCCGCTCGATCGTTGGCTCGGGGGTCGAGCGCGGGTTCATCGCGATCGGAAGCTCGACGAACGTCGTACAGCCGCTGCGTATGTGCTCGACCAGCGAAAGATCGATCGATGCCAGGTCGGCCTCTTCATCCTGTGCCAGCATCTGCACCGGCAACTGCTGATAGAAGGTCGACGAGTTGTAGAACCGGGGGTCGCTGACATCGCCAATGTAGGACTTGGCTATCGGGGCATAGGTGACGTGGCCGTGCGTCGAGATGAAGCCTGGCGTAACGACTTTGCCGGTGGCGTCGATGACGCGATCGACCCGACCGTCGAACTGCTTGCCAACGTGGAGGATTGTGTTCTCCTCGTAGACGACCACACCGTCCTTGAGGATCCGGTGCTGGCGCCCATCGTAGGCAACGACCCATGTCCCCTTGACGAGCGTTCGATCTGCCATGAATCTCCTCCTTACTCCTTAGCCTTGACCTGGTGGTGCTGCCGAACGGGCCGCCGCGAACACGAGGCAGTCCTCGGCAGCCCACCACAGTCGCACCGGTCGGCCCACTGCCTGGCCTCCGGCCGCGCCGGCGGTCGATATCGTCGCCGCGATCTGTTCCTCC
>JADZDV010000108.1 GCA_020850915.1 Chloroflexota bacterium
ACCTGCGAGACGATCCCGTCAACCGGGTCGAGGTAGAGGCTGCCGCCACAGTGGCAGCAACGAGCCATCTTCCCAACCCTCGGGAGCCTGCCGGGGCAGCCTGCGTGCTTCTTGAACGACCCACCGATGATTTGCCCGACCTCAGTGCTGCACAGCATGCACTTGACGTCCCAGCTGCTCGTCGTGGTCTGCGCCATTCTGGACCTCCCACTCAAACCAGCCAACCCCTCTTGATGCCGGCCTGGCGATGTTCTGGCTACACAGTCGGTCCCGCCGACCCGTCCGTTACACCACCAGGGATGCGTTCATCGTACGTTGCTTTGAATTGGACCGCATCTGAATTTGGTCCAGTATCCAACTGTCACCCGGACAGCCCCTCACTGTCCATTGGTACATTACAACGGCTGGCTTACGCCTCGGTTGCTCGTTCGATCGTTGACTACAGTCTAGCGTACAGTGCCGACCGAGTCTGTCGGACCGGTTACACTCCAGTGGATGAGAAGGGCCGCGGCATCGCAGGGGAAGCGCGGCCGCGCATCGCACGGAGCGCGTAGAGCACGATCGCTGGCCGCGGCGCGCCAGCCCGCGCCGGCGTCCGATCGCCACTGAGGAGATAGTCATGGAGAAGCGCTATCGAGACCTGGATCCGCCCCATCGGCTTCTGATGGGCCCCGGCCCGGCGAACGCCGAGCCGCGGGTGCTGCGTGCTATGGCCTCGCCGCTGCTGGGCCAGTTCGATCCGATCTTCACCGACATCATGAACGACGTTGTCGAGCTCGAGCGCTACGTTTTCCAGACCCAGAACGAGCACTCCTTCCCTATCTCCGGCAGCTCCCGCGCGGGCCTCGAGGCGGTCATGGCCAGCGTGCTTGAGCCGGGAGACCGCGTCGTCGTGGGGGTGATCGGGCGCTTTGGCGAGCTGCTCTCCGATCTCGCCCGTCGGGCCGGGGCGGAGGTCTTCGAGGTAGCGGCCGAGTGGGGCAGGGTCATCGAGCCCGACCGCATTCGCGCGGCACTCGAGCAGCATCGGCCAAGACTGGTCGCCATCGTCCATGGCGAGACATCCACGGGCATGTGCCAGCCGCTCGAAGGGCTCGGTGAGATGGTCCATGAATACGACGCGATCTTCATGGTCGATGCGGTGCCGACACTCGGCGGCATTGACCTGCCGGTGGATCGCTGGGGGATCGACGTCTGCGTGACCGGCCTGCAGAAGTGTCTGGGCGGCCCCTCCGGCATGGCGCCGCTGACGTACGGGGCCCGGGTCAGCCAGGCGCTGAAAGCACGGAAGTCGCCGGTGAGCAGCAATTACCTGGACCTCACCCAGGTGCAGAACTACTGGACAGCGGCGCGCTACAACCACCACACCGCGCCGACAAGCATGGTCTACGCGCTCCGCGAGGCACTGCGGATCGTGTACGAAGAGGGTCTCGAGGCGCGCTTCAAGCGGCACGATGCCATCAGCCGCGCCCTGCGGGCCGGGCTGGAAGAGATGGGGTTGGAGCTGTTCGGCGACCGCTCGCACGCGCTCGCGACAATTACGCCAGTCGTGGTTCCAGACGGTGTGGACGAGCGAGCGGCCCGGGCGATGCTGCTCGAGGAATTCAACGCCGAAATCGGCATGGCGTTCGGTCCGCTCATGGGGAAGGTCTGGCGGATCGGGACGATGGGCTACAACGCCCAGCTTCCCAGCATCCTGCACCTGCTGGCCGGTCTGGAGCAGGTTTTGACTGCCCAGGGGTTCCGCGTGCCATCGGGCGCCGGGGCGAGCAGGGCGCTCGACGTCTGGCGGGAGCTAGCTCCCACCAACTGATCCTTGCGAGGCGGACGCGGTGTCGGCGGCGCAACGTCGGCCGACACCGCCGCGAGCTCAGTACTTCAGTCGGCCGGACAGGTACACGTCCTCGATGCTCTCAACCTCGGGGCTGTACGAGCCCAGGCCTCCAGCCCGGTCGTGGATGAACCGGACGCGGTTCAGCTCGTTTGGCAGCCTGTCCATCAGCGCGTCCTTCAACCAATCCGCGATGAATGGGTCCGCGCCGCCGCCCGCGAAGCAGCGGCTTGGGCGTGGGACGTGGAACTCGTTCTCGAGCACCCAGAGCTCCTTCGGCCCCGCGACCTCCTGGAAGTACGCCAGGCCCTCCTCCAGGTGGCACAGCGGGTCGTACTCGCCGAGCACCATGAGCGAGAAGCACTTCAGCTTCGGGCCAAGGCCGAAATTGTGCATCTGCTCGGCCATCGCGTCGAACTCGTCTTCATCGTGGATACCAGCCATGTACATGAAGATCTGCTTGAAGCGCGGAGAGGCCTCCTCGAAGATCGCCTTCTTCGTGCCGTAGTTTGCCGCCACGCTGCCGATCGCCTTTACCCGCGAATCCAGCGCTCCCAAACGATTGCTCCAGTAGGAGCCCATCGAGATGCCCATGACGCCGATCCGCGCCGGATCGACCTCTGGGCGCTTCGTCAGCCAGGTCACACAGGCGCTGGTCGCCTGCTCATGGTTGTCCGCCGTGACGCGGATCTTGCGCAGGTTGCTCATGCCCTGGCCGGGACCGTCCACGCACAGCACGTTCATGCCGCGGCGGATGAACATGTTGTTGCTCGGATCGGGCGCGGCCTCCTTGGTCATGTCCATGCCGGGGATGAACAGGATCGTTGGGGCGTTCCTGGCATCAGGCACTGTGTGGAAGTTGGCCTGGATCTGCACGCCGTTCCAGTCGACCTCGACCCGCTCGATTGGGTAGTCGGCTGTTCGCGTGATGCCTTCAAAGCACTCGATCAGCTTGCCGTGCAAGTAGATCTTGTCCGGGTGGTCGTCGTAGAAGATGGCGTGCTGGGCGATGCGGTACGTCTCGCAGGCCCGGTAGTACATCTCGCAGGCCGACTGGTTGTGACCAGCCGCCTCTGCCGCTCGGGCGATGGCCTCCTGGTGGCGGGCGGTCTTCTCCATGACTCGCGGGATCTGGCGATACGTCTTCACGTCGGCCGGGATCTCGCGGTGGTCATAGGCGAAGTTATGGGTTCGCCCGGTGGTCTTGACCATCCAGTCCAGCAGCCACTGCTGGCTATCGCGCCGTCGCTCTGCTTTGAGCGTCCCGGTCTTGTCTGCTGGAGGAATCACGTTGCGCTCCTTTCGAACCCGGGAAGTCGTCTCCCGGAGGCCAGGCTGCCGGGCGTCGGCGCCGAACGAGCCGTCGCGGCAGTCGCGACGGTCAATCGTACGATATGCTGCTGCGCAGTATTCTGCTCGTGCCGCGTTGCTCCGGGGTGAGGCCCGGGTGCAGGGAAGGGATGGACCATGGCACAGGCCTGGGTCGGTATCTGGGCGCCCGTCTGGGGCAGCTTTCTCATCCGGTACGAGCAACCGGACGCGATGATCGAGGCGACGTGGGACTACAACCTGCGCGTGGTCCAGCGGGCGGAGGCGCTTGGCTACAGCTCGGTGCTGCTGCTGGATCGGAGCTTGAACTCGGTGAAGGGCGTGGACCGACCGGTGCTCGAGGCGTGGACCACCGCGGCTGGACTGGCCTCGGCGACGAAGTCGATCGAGCTGATCATCGCCAACCGCGGCGGCTACCGCCATCCCGCGATTGTGGCGCAGATGGGTGCGAACATCGACCAGATCAGCGGCGGGCGCTTTGCCATCAACATCGTCTCCGGCTGGTGGGCCCATGAGTTCGAGATGGTCGGAATGCCGTTCGTCGAGCACGATCTCCGGTACCTACAGTCAGCGGAAGCGATTGAGATCCTGAAGTCGTTCTGGACGAAGGACCGCTTTGACTTCAACGGTCGTTTCTACCGTGTCAAGGACGGCATCCTGGGCTACAAACCAGAGCGAAAGCCATGGCCGACGATCTACTTCGGCGGGGAGTCAGATGCCGCCGTGGACCTTGCCGCCAGAGAGGCTGACTTCTATCTGCTCAACGGTCGGCCGCTCGCCGCCGCTGGGGAGCTGATCCGTCGGGTCCAGGCACGCGCCGCGACTCACGGACGCGGTCTGCCCTGTGGGATGAGCGCGTTCGTCCACTGTCGACCGACAGAGGCGCAGGCGTGGGAGGAGGTCGCGGAGATGCAGGCCGGGCTCGGCGAGCGCCCCGAGCGGCCCGGTGTCGACCAGCAGGCCAAGCACGTCGTCACCAGCGCCGCGAGCGGCGGGATTGGGTCCAACGGCGGCATCGCGGCGGAGCTGGTCGGCTCGCCGCGCCAGATCGCCGAGCGGATGTCGGAGTTCATCGACGCCGGCGTCAGCCTGTTCCTGCTCCAGTTCCACCCGATGCTCGAGGAGATGGAGCGATTCGCGGCCGAGGTGCTGCCGTTGCTACCTGGCGTGTCGCTCGGCGGCCCGCCGCCGCACCCGTCAGCACTCCAAGTACGCGGTTGACGCGCCTGAGGGCGGAAGCGCGGGAGCGCGAGCCGAAGACGCCCAACTTGCCTTCAAACCGCCCTACCGAGCAACCAGCGTCAGTTCTTGACGCTGAAGTTCTTGCTGCTGGTCGCCGTACCGACGGGTGTCGTGACGGTGATCCGCCCGGTCGACGCCCCGGCCGGGACAGTGGCGGTGATGCGCGTCGTAGACGTCCGAGTGAACGCCGCGAGCACGCCGCCGAAACGGACCTCTGTGGTGTTCTCGAAGTGGGACCCGGAGATCCTGACGCGGGTCCCAACCGCGCCGCGTGACGGACTGAACGAGTGAATTCTCGGCGGCACCAGCAGGGTGAATACATCGGTCCCCGTGGCAGAGCCAGTGAGCGTCTTGACCGTGACTCGGCCATTGCCGATGCTGTTCGGCACAGTCGCGGTAATCTGTGTTGGCGAGTCCACGGTGTACGGCGTGGCCGATGTCGTGCCGATCCTGACCGCGGTCACGTTCACGAAATTCGTACCGTGAATGGTGATCTGAGAGCCTGGCGCCCCGGTCGCCGGCGAGATGGCGGTCACAGTTGGCGGCGGGCCGCTCACGGCTACGGTGAACTTCTTGCTGCTCCGTGTGTCGGCGCTGTCGGTGGCCACCCGAATGTAGCCGGTCGTCGCTCCGTCCGGCACTGTGGCCTGTAACTGGGACGCGGACACGATGGTGAAGACGGCGCCGAGGCCGTTGAACTCGACGATCGTCGTTCCGCCGAAGCCGCTGCCGTCTAGCGTGACCAGCGTGCCCGGCGAGCCGCTCGATGGGGAAAAGCTGGTGATGCGCGGCGAGTTCACCGATCCGGACGTCACGCTGAACGTCCCGTCCGACTTGGTGTCACCCTCGTTGTTCGCCACGCGAATTCGGCCGGTGGTGCCATCGTCCGGCACGATCGCTCTGAGCTGGGTGTCTGAGTCGATGCTGAAGCTCGCGTTTGCGCCGTCGAACTCCACCACGACCGCGTCGATGAAACCCCGCCCGGTGATCGTCACCTCCGTTCCGCGGGGTCCGCTGGTTGGCGTGAAGCTTGTCACCTCCGGCGCTCGCCGCTCCGTCACCGTGAAGCGTCCGCTGCTTGTGGTCGTACCCGCCGGGCCGGTGATCTTGATTGGTCCCGAGCTGGCCCCCAGCGGCACGCTGGTGTGGATCTCCGTGTTAGAGACCACCGCGAAGAAGGCGCCCGAGTTGTTGAACTGGACCTGCGTCGCGCCAGTGAAGTCCGACCCGGTGACGGTCACGGGCTGGCCAGGCGGGCCGCTGGTGGGCGTGAACGACGTGATCGTGATTGGGTCCAGCACCGTGAACGAGCCGGGACTCTGACCCGTACCAGCCGACCCGGTCACCGTCACGAACCCGGACGTCGCGCCTGACGGAACGGTGGCACGTATCTGGAACAGCGAGTCCACGGTGAAGGTAGCCGACACACCGTTGAACTTCACGACCGTGATGTTTGAGAAGTAGTTGCCGCTGATCGTGACGGTGATGCCTGGGGCGCCCTGGCTTGGGGAGA
>JADZDV010000109.1 GCA_020850915.1 Chloroflexota bacterium
GAAGCGCGCCGCGATGTGGTGGCGCATGGCACCGTCCTCGAGGCAGGCGTTGAGGTCCGCGCAGCCCTTGGCCAGCGCGGCCGGCGGCACCTCGTAGACGAACACCAGGCGGAACAGCGCATTGCGGCTCATGAAACCGTAGAAGTTGATGGTCGGGTCCGGCTGGGTCATCGAGGCGTAGGTGGCGACGATGCCGTGCGGCTTCAGCACGGCGGAGGTGGCCGGCAGGTTCGCGCCGAAGTCCACCTCCACGACCCGATCGACACCCTGGCCATCGGTCAGCGCCATGACGCGCGCCCCAACGTCTTCCGCGCGGTAGTTCACCACCTCGTCCGCGCCGGCCTTGCGGGCCACCGAGGCCTTCTCATCGGAGCTGACCGTGGCGATCACGTTCGCGCCACCCCATTTCGCTAGCTCGATGGCGTAGAAGCCCACGCTGCCAGCCCCGCCAGTGACGAGGACCGTCTGGCCCCCGACCGGGCCGTCCGCGAAGACGCAGCGGTGAGCGGTCAAGCCGGGGATACCGAGGCTAGCGCCCGCCGCGAAGTCCGTGTTGTCCGGCAGTCGGACAACGTACTGCTCCGGCAGGCAGATGAGCTCCGCGCAGGTGCCGAACGGACGCTTCCACTGGCCGTTGTAGACCCATACGCGCTGGCCGACCCGGCGCGGATCGACACCTTCGCCAACCTGGTCGACCACGCCGGAGCCATCGCTGTGCGGTACGACGCGGGCGAAGTCGACCTTCTGGCCGCGCCAGCCGCCGCGCCGCTTCACGTCCGACGGGTTGACGCCGGAGCAGGCCACCCGGACCCGGATCTCGCCGGGGCCGGCCGTGGGAGCCTCCATTTCGCCGACGGTGAGCACGTTCGACGCTTCACCCTGGCGCTCGTACCAGGCTGCGCGCATGGTCACTCCTCCCGCGTGTCAGGTCGTGATGGTCGGTCTGGCGGCTCAGCCGGTGTACTCGAGCACCCAGAGGCCGCAATTGTAGTCAGTCAGATAGATCACGCCGTCCTTGTCCACCAGGACGTCCTGGCTCGAGGGGGCAACCGCCTTGCCCGGGCGGGGGTCCACCATTCGCGCTGGCGGCGGCGGGAGGAAGAAGCCGGCCTCTTCCGGACGCTCCTTGTTGGTGACGTCGAAGATGCGGAGCCCGGCCCGGAAATAGGCGTTGAAGACCAGCGTCTCGCTGATGAAGGTGCCGGGCCGGTTCTCGTGCATGTTGTGGGGCCCGAAGCGGGAGCCGGGCTCGCGGAAGTCACCCGGGATAGGGCAGAGCGACGTGATGACCGGGTTCTCCTCGGCCCGCGCGTCCACGACCCACATCCGCTTCTCGCCCTCCTCGCAGTTGTCCCGCAGCGCCTCGTCCGCGATGACGACAAGCTGGCGATTGGGCATTGGCAGGGTGGTGTGAGTGGCGCCACCGAACGGCGGGGAGTAGTCCAGGCGGCTTATGAACTTCGGTTGTGTGATGTCCGCGATGTCCAGGATGACCAGACCCGCGTCCCACCAGCCGCAATAGGCGCGGTCGCCCTCGACGATCGGGCCATGGAGCCAGTAGCGCTCGCCGGGCTTCTGGGTGCTCACCTCGCCGGCCGCCTCGTTCATGCCGGGCAGCCACCACCGACCGACGATCTCCGGGTGGCGCGGATCCTTCAAGTCCATGATCTCGTAGATGTTGTCGATGAAGCCCTCTGGCCGGGCTGAGAGGTGCGCGTAGCGCCCGCCGACGTACCAGTTGCGGTGGGTGCCGTTGCCGATCGTTGGGTAGAAGGCCAGCTCCTCGATCTTGCGAGGGTTGGAGGCGTCGTAGAGGCGCAGGCCGCTGGACCAGGGGCTGTCGTAGTCAGCGGTGCGGAAGGGAAAGCCGGGGTTCGGAGCGTGGCAGCCGAAGAGGATGATCTCGTCGGCGGCCAGGACGAGGTCGTCCGCGGCCTGGATGTTGGTGTTCCAGGTGTTGCCTGGCGTGCCGATCCAGTTCACCGTCTTCGGATTGCGCGGGTCCGAGACGTCGATCACGCTGAAGCCCTGGCTCCAGAGGTGGCCAACGTACAGGTAGCTGCCCATCTTGACGACCTGCACGGCGTCCGGCCGGCCGTCCATATCGGTGTGTGCGATGGGCCGCACGTTCTTCGCCTGGTACCCGTCAGGAATCATCCTCGCCTCCGACCGCCAGGACTGGCGCTCCTGCATGGTAGCCGCTCGGACTGGATGCGAGTGGCGATGTTGTATCGTGAGAGCCTCAGCAGCCTGGCGTGCGGGCTGCGCGCTGGAGGCATCTGGGATCGAGGAAGGTCATGAGGTTCGATACGAGTCCAACCCGTCCGATTGTGATGGGAACCAACGGCATGATCGCCTCCGGACATCCGCTGGCCTCCGCGGCCGGGCTGCGGACGCTCCAGCAGGGTGGCAACGCGCTGGACGCGGCGCTCACGGCGGCGGGGGTGCTCGCCGTGGTCAGGCCGGAAGCGTGCAGCGTCGGTGGGGACATGTTCCTGATGTACTACCGCGCCGCGGACGGGCACGTCGAGAGCATGAACGCCAGCGGTCGGGCGCCGGCCCAGGCGTCGCTGGAGCACGAGGCGTTCAGGAACGGCATGCCGGCGCACGGGGTGCACAGCGCCAGCGTGCCAGGCGTGGTGCGAGGCTGGGAAGACGCCCTCGCGACGTTCGGGACGATCCCACTGAGCGACGCCCTCCAGCCGGCCATCCAGACCGCCGAGCGGGGGTTTCCCGTCTCCGTGAAGCTGGCGGCCGCTCTGGCGACGAACGCGGCATTCCTGCGTGAGTGTACTGCCACAGGGAAGGCATACCTGCGCGACGGGGAGCCGCGTCGGCCGGGCGAAATCCTGCGACTGCCAGACCTGGCGAACAGCCTGCGCGCCATCGCCGCCAGCGGCGCGGACGAGTTCTACCGTGGCGAGCTTGGCCGGCGGATCGTCCAGGGCCACCAGGCCGACGGCGGGCTCTTTACTATGGAAGACTTCGCGCGGCAGGAGTCCGTGTTCAGCGAGCCGCTCTCGGTCTCGTACCGCGGCCACACCGTCTACAACCAGCGGCCGGTCTCGCTGGGTACGGTGCTGCTCCAGGAGCTGCGGCTGGCCGAGGGGTTCGACCTCGGTGGCATGCCGTTTGACTCGGCCGAGCGGCTCCATCTCATGCTGGAGATCAAGAAGCTGGCGTTCGCGGACATGGAGGGGCACATCACCGACCCCGAGTTCCACGACGTTCCGACGGACTGGCTGCTTTCGGAGAGCTACGCTGCCGAGCGCCGTGCGCTGATCGACCCGGCCCACGCCTCGGCCGGCCATGGGGCCGGCGAGCCGGCGCGGTACGGCCGCCACACCACCTACCTGTGCGTCGTGGACGGCCAGGGGAACTGCGCATCCTGGATCCAGACGCTGTTCCACGGCTTCGGCTCCGGCTGGATGGCGCCGGGCACCGGGCTGCTGCTGAACGACCGGATGCACGGCTTCTCGGCCAATCCGGAGCACGTCAACCGTCTGGAGGGCGGCAAGCGCACGGCGCACACGCTGAACGCGCCGATCCTGGCGCGAGACGGCCGGCCGCGGCTGGTGTTCGGCACGCCGGGTGGCTACGGCCAGGTCCAGAGCAATTTCCAGATGCTGGTGAACTTCCTGGACCTCGGCATGGACCCGCAGGCGATGGTCGAGGCGCCGCGCTGGTTCAGCGGAGCTGGGTGCCGGGTGACGATCGAGGGGCGATTCTCCCCGGCGACGATCGAGGGGCTGGCGCAGCGCGGGCACGACGTGGAGCTGCTGGCGCCCTGGGACAGCGTGATGGGCGGCGCGCAGGCGATCATGATCGACCAGGAGACGGGCGTGCTGTACGGCTGCGCCGACCCGCGCCGCGAGGGCTACGCGATGGGGTGGTAACTCGCCCGACGCTGGGCAACCGGGAGGCGGTGGAGCGCTGGCGGGCGAGCGCCATCGAGGATGGTTCCGAGGGGCCAACGTTGAAGCTGGTCGAGGCGCCCGAGGCGATTCACCTGGTGGTGGCCGGCGGGCCGGGCAACCACAGCATCGTGGCGCCCTACTGGTGGTCGCGCGCGGTCGCGCGCGGTGAAGCGGTCCGTGCCTGACAGTCCGATCGCTTAACGAGCAGGCTCTGGCACTCGATAAACGGGCACTTCTCGCGTCCCGGTCGCTCGTCCGTGCTCGAGCTGCTCCTGGATCGCATCGACGGTCTCGGGACAGAGATATGTCTCACCGCACTGCTGACAAACGAGAGCCGGCGCGTCCTCGACGATGTAGAGCTGGCCTCCAATTGTCTGCGTGTAGGTGATCCTTTGAGCCAGGAGCGTGCCCCCACAGACTGAGCAGCTCGTTGATTGATGGCTCACGTCGTCCTCCTGGTCTTCAGGTCTAATCAAGTACCTCTGGTATCCCACTCCGGGCTCCGTGCCAGTCTCGTTGGCGAGCGTTTCCCGCGGGTTCTGCATGTATAACTCAGTGGACCCGCTTCATGTGTGAGACGAACCGCTCGACCTTCACAACCGGGGCAACCGAACCGTGCGACCGCTGAAAGCCATCACCCTCGATCTCTGGGGCACGATCGTCGATCCGAGGGACGCCCCGGAGAAGATCGAGCGGCGGCGGGCGATGATTCTCGGCGCCATCGAGGAGGCAGGACTGGTCTGCTCCGTGGAGCAGCTTCGGGCGGCGTATCGCTCGACGAGGAAGCTGATAGAGGCGCGCATGGGCAAGGAGCGGATCGACCTCGGGCCGCCCGGGCGCTGGGCTCTGCTGTGCGAGGCGCTGGGTCTGGAGGAGGGCGCGCTGCCGTTCGAGCGCGTCGCGGCGGCGTACGAAGACCTGACGCTCGAGTTTCCGCCGGCGCTGCTACCGGGCGCGCGCGAGGCGATTGACCGCCTGCGGAGCCGCTACGCGCTGGGACTGATCTGCAACACCGGCTACACCGGCGGCAAGGTGCTGCGCGAGCTGCTCGGGCGCTACGAGCTTTCGGACAGCTTCCAGCTCCTCGTGTTCTCCAACGAGTTTGGCTATCTGAAGCCCGATCCGAGCATCTTCCACCACACCCTGAGCCACCTGTGCGCGGCGCCGGGCGAGGCGGCGCACATCGGCGACCTGGAGGAGCTGGACGTGGACGGCGCGCTCAACGCCGGGATGGCCGCCATCCGCTACCTGCCCGACGGCCCGGTGGAGACGAAGGCACACCTCACTATCCGTCACTGGAGCGAGCTACCAGCGCGGCTGCGCGAGCTGTGAGCCTGGCAGCTCCCCTGGAAGTCGGCTTGGGCGCGTGCACAGGCGTGCCGGCGCGGCTGAGGGAGCTGTGAGCCTGGCATCCCGCCGGAAAGCGGCCCGGGCGCGGCGCGCGATACCCAGGCAGCGCGCGGCGGCGCGTCACCGACCAGTCACCAACGAATGACCCCTGGCGATGAGGACATTCGTCAGATACCGGGCGTGGCTCTCGCGGCTACGCTCCTCTCGGAGACATGGGGCGTCCGTGGAAGTGGGCAATGCGGATTGCGCTGGTCGGCAACCCGAATTCAGGGAAGACGACCCTTTTCAACCAGATCACCGGGCTGCACCGTCATGTGGCGAACTGGCCGGGCTCGACGGTGGAGTTTGCCAGCGGCGCGGCCAGCCACGACGGCGACGCGCTCACCCTGGCCGACTTGCCGGGCGTCTACGGGCTCTCGGCATACGCTGACGACGAGCGTGTCACGCGCGACTACCTGCTCCACGAAGCGCCGGACGTGGCGTTGCTGGTGCTGGACGCGGCCAGCCTGGAGCGGAGCCTCTTCCTGGCGCTCGAGACACTCGAGCTGTATCCGACCGCGGCGATCGCCCTGAACCGGATCGACATTGCGTACCGGCGCGGGACCGTGGTGGATGCCGAAGCGCTTGGCAGGCGACTCGGCGTGCCGGTCGTGGAGGTCATCGCGAACCGCGGCGAGGGAGTGCAGGAGCTGCTCGATACGGTCGTGGCGGTCGGGCGGGGGCAGTTGGATGTGGCACCGGCGATCGCGCCGTACGACGATGAGCTGGAGGCCGCGGTCTTGACGGTGGCGGCTCACGTTGAGACGGGCCCCAGCCTGGGCGCGCCCTCCCGCTGGATCGCTCTTCGCCTCCTCCAGGGCGACGTCGAGGCGCTCGATCGAGTGCGGGCGCACACGGGCGCTGGCGTCCTGGACGGATTGATCTCGTGCTGCGAAGAGGACGGCCTCAGCTTTGAGGTTGAGCACGCCGATCTGAACGCGGCCCGGGTGTATCTGAATGGCCTGGCGCCTCGCCAGGCCGAGTTTGCCCTGTCGGTCGCCGACGCGAAGTACGCCTGGATCCACACGCTCGTCCAGGAGTGTACGAACGAGGAGCCGCGGCGACAGGCCGACTGGACCGAGCGGATCGACCGTCTGGCGCTGCATCCGCTGTCCGGCCCGATGCTGGCAGCGCTGGTCTTCGGCCTGATGTTCTGGCTGTCGTTTCAGGCGAGCACGCCGTTGTCGGACGCCATCGCGGCCGGGATCGACGGGCTGAGCGCGATGATGGCGGAGGAGCTGGCGTCCGTGAACGCGCCTGGCTGGCTGCAGAGCCTGCTGGCGGACGGCGTGCTGGCCGGGGTTGGCGCCGTGCTGGCCTTCGTGCCGTACATGGTGATGTTCTTCGCGTCGATCGCGCTGCTGGAGGCCTCCGGCTACATGGCGCGGGCGGCCCTGCTGGGCGACCGAGTGATGCAGGCGGTCGGGCTGCACGGTCGCGGCCTCTTCTCGCTGGTCAGCGCCTTTGGCTGCAACGTGCCGGCGTTAGCGGCCACTCGCGGATTGGAGAGTCGGCGCGACAGACTGATCACCGGCCTGGTGATCCCGTTCGTGCCGTGCAACGCCCGACTTGGCGTGATGGCGATAGTGACGGGAGCGCTGTTCGGAAGCGCCGGCGGGCAGGTGCTGTTCGCGCTCGTCGTGATGAGCCTGCTTGTCGTGGCGGTGACGGCGCTGGCGTTACGGCGCGCGATGCCGTCAGAACCGGCGCCGCTGCTTCTGGACCTGCCGCCGTACGCCCTGCCGCGCTGGCAGGACGTGGCCGTGCCGGCCCTCCACCACTGCCTCCTCTTTGTGCGGCGCATCTGGCGGTTCCTCGTGCCGGCGACCATCGTCATCTGGGCGCTCACGTTCTTCCCGATAGGCGCGGAGCCGGAGAAGTCCTACGCGGGGGTTCTCGGGGGCTGGCTCGCGGTGCTCGGGCAGCCGCTTGGCTTCGACTGGCGGCTGATGGTTGCGATCCTCTTTGGCTTCGTCGCCAAGGAGACAACCCTCGGCACGCTCGGCGTGCTGTACGGAATGAGTGACCCGGCGCCGCTGTCCGAAGCGCTGGCCGGCTCGCTGACACCGCTGGTCGGGTTCGCCTTCCTGGTCGTGTATATGCTGTACGTGCCGTGCCTGGCCACGATGGTGCAGCTTCGGAAGGAGCTGGGCGGCTGGCGGTGGGCGGGGCTGGGCATCCTGCTGAACGTGAGCGTCGCGGTCGCGCTGGGGCTCGCCGTCGCGCGGCTGGGACAGCTCCTCGGGTTAGGAAGCAAGCTGGAAGGACAAGCTGGACATGTTGAAGCGGCTCCTGGCGGTCCTGCACTCGGGGAGCGACGCGGGGAGCTTCACGGTGACCGAGCTCGCGAGGGAGCTTGGTGTCAAGCCGGACGAGATCCGGCTGGGGCTGCTGCAGCTCGAGCGGTTCGGCCTGGTCGACCGCCCGACGACCTGCGCGGTGGTGGCATCGCAAGTATGCGGAGATTGCCCGATTCGCGGCGGCTGCTCCGCGCGCGCCGGGGAGTGGGGGCGACCCACGACGGTCGGCTCCGCCGTGGCCACCAGCCGCGCCAGACTGTGAGGAGAGCCGTCGAGATGTCTACAGCCCCGGTCGATCGAACGCTGGCTGATCTCAAAGCCGACGAGGAGCTGGTCATCTCCCAGATCGGCGGCCCGGAGCCGTTCCGGCGCCGGCTCTACGGTCGAGGCTTTCTGCCCGGCGCCACGGTCCGGGTGATCCGGCGACTGCCGTTCGGCGGCCCGCTAGAAGTCGAGACGCGGGGCGTCCGCATCGGTCTGCGCGTCCAGGACGCGCGGTGCGTGAGCGGGACCAGCTCGAAGATCCCGTAAAGGATCAGGCGGTCGGAGATTTCCCTGCCTCTTGTGCGAGCGCCGGGATGGCTGTGCCCTCGGCCACCGCGCACACGCAGCCGGACGCATCATGGCAGCTTGGTGCGAGGGCTTTCGCGTCCGCGGGGGTCGCCTCGAGGAGCCCGCGCAGGACTTCGAGGGCTCAGGCTCGGGTGTCGTAGCTGTTGATGGTATTGCCGGTGTTGCACCTCAACCAGCGTGGCTCTGGCACACATCTGGTGATGTGAGGAGCGAGAAGGCCTGATGGCCTGATGGCCTGATGGCGCTGAGGGTTCCGGGTTCAGCAGGCTGGCCACCGGGGGCTGGAGTGGAGGGAGCGATCACAGGTGCAGCTCGATCTCTGTCCTGTACCGGGCGAGGCGACGAGCACGGCACGCCTGTGGCTTCCGCTGCGTCCGCGTCTGCCGGGGCGCTTGGGGCGCCAAGCTCACTGCCGGAGTCTCGCCAGCGGCTACGGCGCCTTCGGTCAGCGTACGAACGACAGCAGCCGCCGCCTGGCGCAGTGCGCTGTGCCGGCTCCTCAGAGCCCGCTCGAGGAGCTCCCCAACGCAGACCATCACATGACAGCAGGCGGCCACCTGCACGGCGTCGGGGTTGCCGTGGTGGGCACCGTCGGCGTAGGCGTCAGCGCGATCGTGGCAGAGAACCTCCACACCCCTATCCTCTCCGAGCCAGGTGGTGAGGCCCGCGGCGGTCCGCACCGGCAGCAGATCAGTGGCGGCACGCCGCTGTTGGTCGACCATGATAGGTTGCAGCCCCGAGTGCGAGCGCGCCAGCATGCTTGCTGTCTCGCTCGTTGGTCGACCAGGATGGTGTTGTAGCCCCCCGCCGGGGGTGGGCTACAGGAGGCTGAACCCGCTGGGCAACTGCTCGCGCCCGGTCAGGGCAAGCAGGATCTCCGGGCCGCGGCCCCTGTAGATGGCCATCTCCGCCGCCAGGCGCAGGGAGAGCGATAGCGCCTCGGTCGGCGGCTCGGCCCGGGCGCCGATCGCTCTCGCGAGGTCGAGGCTGTGGACAGTCAGCTCAAAGATGCGCGTGGGAAGATAGGCGTCCAGCAGCATGCCACCGACTGGCGTGCCGACCAGAGCGTCCGGCGCGGCACGCGAGACGAGCAGGACGACCCGGCCGGCGATCTCTCGCGCACCCCGGACCGGGTCGGGTCCGAGGGCGGCGCCGGCGTCGCGGCCACGCTGGAGCACCTGCTCCGGGTCGCCGATCGTGGCGAGCGCCCGCTCGAAGTACGCGGCCGGGGACGCCAGCTCCGCCGCGGACGTCGGCCGGCTCAGGTACGTCTCCACCGTGAGCAGGGAGCGGCTCGTGTGGCCGACGAGGTCGCGGACGGACCACTGCCCCAGCCCGGCCTGGTCCCACTGCTCGGAACGCACGAGCGCGGCCGTCTCGAGATAGAAGCCAGCCGCCTGCTCGAAGACCTGTCGCGCGCTCGACGCCACGCCATCACCTTCCGTCACCCGGGCTCGGCCAGAGCGTAGCAGCCCGAGAAGGCGCGGGACCAACAATGCCGCGCCCGACGCGTTGCCTTCATCATCCGTTTACCTGGTGTGACCTGCGCAGCAAGGTGGCGGCGGTAGCATGGGCCTCAGGACGAAGGTGGGGCGCACCGAGCGCTCCTGGTATGGGGGCCGGTGCCTCTCTCGCTGAAGGCACCGGTCAGCGCGGACCGTGACAGGGAGCAAGCCATGAAGTCGGAGCTTCTGCGACAGATCCAGCCCGGCATGCCCGTCTACGACCTCGAGGGTCGGGAGATTGGAGCAGTGCACGCCGTCTTCGACGAGATTCATCTCCCGCGGGACAGGGCCATGGGGGAGCCGTGGGCGGAGGAGATGCTGGAGGTCCAGATCTACGGCGTGCTGGGGCTGCACGCCGGACTGCTCGACGTCCACGTCTCGGACATCACGGGCGTGTCTGACGGAGGCGTGATGCTGGCACGGCCACTGGCGGAGCTCAAGGACGCGCTGGGCTGGCCAGATCACCGGGAGCACCGGGCCGGGGGCTGACGAGGGGTGCCCGTCAGAGTGTTGCGCCGCGGTATCAGCCGGTCCAATCGACACCTGTCATCCCGAGCGGACCAGGCGGCTGCGCTCGCCCCATGTCACCAATGACAGGATTTGTCATTGAAAGCGGACCAGGCGGCTGCGCTCGCCCAATGTTAGCAATGACTGGTCTTGTCATTGAAAGCACCCCCTGCTGGGCAGACTGAACCTGCTTGGCGCGGGCGTGAACCTGGAGCGGACCCCGCCACGGATCCACTCGCCCGCGCCGGAGCTCGGCCAGCATACCGACGAGGTGCTTACTCAGCTTGGCTACTCGGCAGGGGAGATCCAGACGCTGCGCCGGGCGGGCGCGGTGTAGCGGATGCCGGCCGCCGTCGGGAACCCGGTGCCCGCCGCTGCGCCGGGCGGGCCCGGTGCAGCGACAGGCTACACGTCGGCCGGGGGCTGGCCCTGCTCGAGGGTGTCCTCCGGGCTGGTGCTGGTGGTCGGGCTGGCGGGTGGCGCCGCGAGCGGCTCCTCGCGCTCGACAGTGATGGTGCAGCGCGTGAGCAGGGCGGCCACGGCGCCGAGGGCTGCGAGCTGGGGCGCGAGCAGCACGCCGACCACGCCGATGGTGAGCGGCAGCTCGAGGATGGTCCGGCCCTCGTGCTTGACGATGACCCGGCGAACGTTGCCCTCGTTCACCAGCCGGCGGACCTGGCCAACCAGCTCATCGCCGGTGGCGGTCAACTCCTCCTGCCAGGTGCGCCGCGGACGCTGTGGTTCGGTTGGCGGTATGGTCATGGTGCCCTCCTGAAGCGGGTGGCCGGTCGCGCGCCCGGACCGTGCTACGCACCATTCATCATAGGCTTTCCGAGCGTGGACACAGGCGTTCCGAACACTGGCCGGCTGAATGGGCCGCTGACGCGGCCCACCGGGGCATCCGACGGAAGTGGTAGACCCGGGCCGTGCACAGGCGGGCCGAGATCAGTGGCACGTGCCGTGCGTGATCACCCCGTGAGGGTGACCGGGCGCGCAACCGCGAACTCCGGGAGGGCAGCGCGCGCGGCGCTGGACGAGGGATACTCCCGTGGTCGAGGTCCGCGCGGACCTCGGGCAGGCGCGGATGGCGTGACGAGCTGGAGGAGCGTGAGATGGCGAAGGACCAACCACCATCCGACCCGCTGGACAAGCGGGAGAAGAGCGTCGAGCGGCTGCGAGAGTTCATCGACTCGACGAGCTTTGCCGGCGACCAGCGGGAGGCGTTCGACGAACTGAGCACGACGGACCAGCACCCGGCCGACACGAGCGATCAGCTCTTTCTGCGCGAGGTCGACTACACGGTGAAGCAGATGATCGACACCGAGGCCGAGGCGATCCGAGACGCCCGGCGGCGGCAGGCGGACGGAACCTACGGCATCTGCGAGCGCTGCCACCAGCCGATCGACCCCGAGCGACTAGCCGTTAGACCGGAGGCACGCTACTGCATCAACTGCCAGCGCGAGATGGAAGGCGCCACGAGCGTCCCGCCGCGCGGGGAGGTCTACATTGTGGAGACGACGGGCGAGGAGCCGCCCTCACAGCGCGGCTCATGACGGCACGGTCAGCCTGAGGTGCCGCTCGTCATAAGCCGCGTCCGCGTCGTTCAGCGCCCCCGGATGGCCAGGAGCGCCAGGACGGCGAGGCCGACCGCGAGGCGGTACCAGACGAACACGGCGACGCTGTTGCGCGAGAGGTAGCGCAGCAGGAAGCCGATCGCCAGGAAGCCGACGACGGCCGAGGCGATCATGCCGGTCAGGAAGATGGTGAAGGGGATGCCGGTGGCATCTGGGGCCAGGATCTTGCGCATCTCCCAGAGGCCGGCGCCGAAGATGATCGGGCTGGAGAGCAGGAACGAGAAGCGCGCGGCGGTGGCCCGCTCCAGGCCGCACAGCAGGCCGGCCGTCAGGGTGATGCCGCTGCGCGAGACGCCCGGCACGAGCGCCAGCGCTTGAGCGAACCCGACGGCCAGCGCGTCCAGCAGGCGCACGTCCGCCAGCTCCCGCTGCTGGCGGCCGACACGGTCGGCGGCCAGCAGGATCAGGCCGAAGACCATCAGCAGCACGGCGACCACCGCCGGTTGGCGCACCAGGTTCTCGACGGCCGACTCGAACGCCAGGCCGATGAGGGCGCCGGGAATGCTGCCGATGACCAGCAGCCAGCCCAGCCGCCAGCGAGGGGTGGCGCGGGCTTTAGGATTCACCAGCCCACCAGCGATCGCCTGGAAGACCTCCACCCAGTCGCGCCAGAAGTAGGTCAGCACGGCGACGAGCGTTCCGAGGTGGAGCGCAACGTCAAAGACGAGCGTGCTGGCGTTCTCCTCCCACCCGAAGAGCCAGCGCGCGAGGATCAGTTGGCCGGAGCTGGAGATCGGCAGAAACTCTGAGAGGCCCTGAACGATGCCGAGCACGACCGCTTCAAAGGGAGTCATCAGATCAGTCCAGGGGAATTGCGGGCCGTCCGACCCGGGCGACAATCCTAGCAGAGCGTGTGGTTGGTGGCTGGTGGCTGGTGGCGAGCACCTACTCACTAGCCACTAGCCACTCATCACCGTCACCCTGCCGCCGCTCCGCCCTGGAACAGCATCTGTCCCCCGCGCGCTGTCGTACATTCGATGCCTGCATCAATTCACTGGGGTGACCAGGGAGCCCTCTCAGTGGTGGACAGGTACGATGCGATCATCGTCGGCGGACGGATAGCACGCTCGGCCATGGCAACCCACCTGGCGCGGCAGGGCGAGCGCGTGGTGGGCGACGCGGCCGGCTACATTGACTCGATTACCAGCCAGGACATCCACGACAGCCTTCGCGCGGCCGAGCTGCTGGCCCTGGCGTGGGCTAGGGTGCGTAACGAGGCCGGCTGGGAGCGCCGGGACTCCGAGACCGCGGCGATGTACGCCTTCACGGACAGACTGGCCAGCTTCGAGCCGCTGACCCCCGAGACGGAGCAGCTCTTCCGCGCCATCGCCGCCAACCCCGCCCTGGCCACCCAATATGTCGGCATCTACAACCTGGTCACGGACCCGAACGAGTTCTTCGCCCAGTTCCAGCAGGCGGCTTAGAGCGTCATGAGTGGACTATCTCGCTATGCTCCCGGCTTTTGCCATAGCTGGTTGAAACGGGCGAGCATGCGCTCGAGATCGAACGCGGGCTCGTCCGTGCGGATCACCGCTGCAAGCCTCACCAGGCCCGGTCCGCTGAGATGCGCCCGCTGCGCCGGTGTGAGACCGAACGACGGTGGCATATCGGCAAGTGGGCCGCGCTTCATCTCAGCCAGCTTCTGATCCACCAGCTCGACGAAGGCAGGCGAAGTCAGATCCGCGGCGAGCGCGGCGAGAACTTCGAGGTCGTAGAAATCGCGGATCTCTGGAGTCTCGCGAGTGAAGGCAGCCCGGACTTTCTCCGCTCTCACTTCGTCAGCATCCAGCGCAAAACAACATGCGTCGCCATAGCCGGCTGTCAGTGGCCCTTGGAGCAGCGAATTGAGCCGCGCGCGCCGCGGTGGGCGAATGACCCGTCGCAACGAGACCTCGAGTACGAGGGTCGTCGGCGGAAACCGTCCATCGTAGTGAAGCTCCCAGATCGCGTGCGAGTTTCGGTTGAACCTTTCGCCTTCGATGTTCGGGAATCGCAGGCCGATCTCCGGGGCGAGCTTACGCAGTGCGTCTCGCACGCTATTGACGTGGGACGCGTTGATCCCTCGATGGCGTAGGTGACGCGACCAGGGGATCACGAGATCGGCGTCTTCGCTCATCCGTCGATAGCCGAAATCGACTTTGTTTAGACAGGTGCCTCCTTTCAGGAGCAAACCGTCGCCGCAAGTCTCAGCAAGACCCCAGATCAGGCGCGTCAGGTGAAAATCCTTCTCGACCGCGGCCGGCTGGACGCGCTCGAGCGCCGCTGTTTCCAGGCACTCGTCCGCCAGAAGATCGAGGTCCGGTAGGGGCGGCAGCGTCACCATTGCTCGTGGACAGAAACGCTGCTCTGCGGGTCGTTCTCCACAACCCGCCAGATCGGATGAAGCGGGCCTGACCTGGGATAACCCGGGACCAGGAGATGCTGACCCGTGGAACGCAATGCACGCTGGCGCAGGTCCGCCATGAATGGTCCGCTCACCTCGGCCCGCTCCAGGAGCAGGCCGAGGCGCTGGCATGTGCTGTCGGCCGCGAGTCGAAGCGCATAGTCAGCCAGGCGAGCGGGATCGATGCGGGGTAGGGCATTCTTGAAATGAGCAATGGCCGCGCTCATATCGCCCACGAGGGGCGGGTGGTCCAGCGCATCCAGCACCGTTCGCTCCGGGTCGCTGACCACCAGTTTCACCCCGTCCATCTCTCTTCGCGTCAGCCCGACCTCAAAAGCCGTGGGCTTCCGACGGTGGAAGAGAATCTTGGCGTTAATCATCATCCGAGTCCGCCGGTAGCTGGTGACGAAAACGTCCACGACGGAGTGGTAGATCTGCTGAGTCAA
>JADZDV010000110.1 GCA_020850915.1 Chloroflexota bacterium
CCACGATGAGCCCCGGCTCCGGGGTCGACGCTTCGAGGCGCGGCCGCACTGCCCGCAGGGAGGCCGCCTGGTTGACCAGCTCCGCGGCGCGCTGGCGGTCGCCGCGGCTGGCCTGGGCCTCCCGCAGGAGACGCTCCATCTGGCGGCGGAGGTCTGCCAGCTCCTCGCGCGAGGTGTGCTCGGTCTCCTGCCAGAGACGCTGGCGGTCGCGCTCGGCCTCTCGCTGCGCCTTGGCTAGCTCCGAGCGGAGTCGCGCCGCCACCTTCCGCTCGCGCTCGGCCTGCTGGCGAGCCTGCTCGGTCGAGCGCCGCTCAGCCTGGAGGCTCGCCAGCAAGCGATCGGCCTCGACGTTCTGGGGATCGAGCGATGCTCTTGCCCGGTCGAGGATCGCCCGCGCGACGCCCAGCCGGCCGGCGATCTCCAGCGCGTTCGAGCGGCCCGCCTGGCCGACGAGCAGGTGGTAGGTCGGGCTCAAGGTCTCCGCGTCGAACTCGACCGAGGCGTTCTCGATCCGGGGCGCGGCGTAGGCATACAGCTTGAGATCGGTGTAGTGGGTCGTGACCACGGCGAAGACCCGACGCTGGCGCAGGTGCTCCAGGATGGAGCGGGCCAGGGCCGAGCCCTCCTGCGGATCGGTGCCCGCGCCCAGTTCGTCCAGCAGGAGCAGGCTGCGATCGTCCGCGCCGCGCAGCATCTCTACGATGTGGGTGATGTGGCTGGAGAACGTGCTCAGGCTCTGCTCGATGCTCTGCTCATCGCCAATGTCGGCGTAGACGCTGCGAAACGGCCGCAGGCAGCTACCCGGCGCGGTCGGCAGATGCAGACCGACCTGCGCCATCAGCACGTGCAGGCCGATCGTCTTGAGCGCGACGGTCTTTCCACCGGTGTTCGGTCCGGTGATGACCAGCATGTCGAACGCGGAGCCCAGCTCGATGGTGAGCGGCACGGCGCCGGCGCCCAGCAGAGGATGGCGCGCCTCTTCGAGACGCAGGGCCGGCTCGTCCGGAGCGCGGGTCTCCCAGCCGGCGATCTCGGGTGGCTCGGCGCGCATGTCGTTGGCCAGCCGGGCCTTGGCGCGCTGGAGGTCGATCTCCGCCAGTGCCTCGACGGTGATGCCGAGTCCGACGGCGTCGTCCGCGACCTGACGAGAGAACTCGCGCAGGATGCGCTCGATCTCGTGCTCCTCTTCGAGCTGGAGGCCGCGCCAGCGGTTCGCCAGCTCCACTACCTCGAGCGGCTCGACGAAGATCGTGGCGCCGCTGGCCGATTGATCGTGGACGATGCCCCGAATGCGGCCGCGGCTCTCCGCCTTGACCGGCACCACGTAGCGGCCGTTCCGCTGTGTGACGATCGGCTCCTGCAGCGCGACGCGCGTGTCTGGCGAGCTGATGATCTCCTGGAGCCGTGCCAGGAGCCGCTCCTGGGAGATACGCAGCCCGACCCGAATCCGGCGCAGCTCCGCGCTGGCCGCGTCGAGCACCTCGCCGTTCTCTGAGATCGCCCCGCCAACCTGCTCCAGGAGCGGGCGGTGCTCGCCCAGGGCGTCGGCGATCGCCGCGAGGTGCGGAAACGACTCACGCAGGCGAAGGAGTGTCGAGCGCCAGAGGCGAGAGCAGCGGATGACGCCGGCGATCTCCAGCAGCTCCTCCGTCGATAGCATGCCGCCGAGCGACGCCCGCTCGACGTGTGGTCTGACGTCGCGCGCGCCGGCCATGCCCAGTGTCGGCTTGGCATCCGCGAGTCGACGGGCCTCGGTGGTCCGCGCCTGGCGCATTCTGACCAGCTCGACGTCGTCCGCCGGCTCCAGCATGGCAGCGAGCGCGCGGCTGGCCGAGAACGCGGTTCGCTGGGCGAGCTGGTCCAGGATCTTGTCGAGCTCGAGAACGTGGTTGGCGAAGGTCACGGCAGACGACGACGCGACAGCGGCGGCTTAGCCGCGGCGGACTCTGGCACCGAGTCGGCCGCCCAGCTCGGCTTCGATACGATCCACCGTTGTCCCCACTTCCTCATCCGTTAACGTGTGGTCCGCTCGGAAGGATAGGGCAAAGGCGAGGCTCCGCTGGCCCTCTGGGATCGGTGCGCCGCGGTAGACGTCGAACAGCCGCGCCTCCGCCAGCAGCGGCGCGCCAGCTTCCATCAGCGCCGCGGCAACCTGCTCGTACGCAATCTCCTCCGCGACGACGAGCGCCAGATCCATCTTGAGGTCCGGCAGCTCAGGCAGGCTGGTCGAGACCAGACGATCGGACGCGAACGCTAGCAGCGGGCCCATCTCCAGCTCCGCCACGAACAGCGCCCCGGTCGGCACGTCGTACCGCTCGGCGATCCGGGGATGAAGCTGTCCCAGCACACCGAGCGACGTCGTCTCGCCATCCCGCTCCAGCTCCAGCCGGGCAGCCTGACCCGGATGGAGGCTGGGATGCTCTGTCGGCTGGTACCGTGCACCATGGATGCCAAGCGCCTGGAGCAGCGCGTCCACCACGCCCTTCAGGTCGAAGAAGCTGTAGCGCTCCGGAGCAGACTGCCAGCTCCGCGGTGCGCGCGTGCCCGCCAGGCTGACTGCCAGTCGCGACTGCTCATCGGGCAGCGGCGCGAACGGCGGCAGATAGACGTGGGCCAGCTCGAAGAGGGCGACCCGCTCGCGCAGGCGAAGGTTCTTGCGGACAGCCTCGATCATGCTGCCGAGCAGCGACGTTCGCAGCGCGGACTGGTCGCTCGACATCGGGTTGAAGACGCGAGGCATCGTCGGCTGCTCGCCGGGCGCGGGCGGCCAGGCGGCGGCCACGTCGAGCTTCCGATCCTGGAACGGCTCGGCCAGCGAGTAGGTGATGATCTGCTGGAGACCAGCGTTGACGAGCGCCCGCCGCGCCAGCAGCTCCCCAGCGCGGCGTGGCTCAACCGTCGGCTCCGGAATGCGCCCCTCGAAGATCACTTCGGGAATGCTGTCGTACCCCTCGATGCGGGCGACCTCTTCGATCAGGTCGGCCTTCCGCTCCACGTCGCGGCGGTGGCCAGGCACGGTGACGCGCAGCGTCTCACCGCTCCGCTCCACGCCGAAGTCGAGCCGCTCCAGGACGGCGGAGATCTCGTCCAGGCTGAAGGTCCGCCCGAGCAGGCGCGCCACGTCCGCGACCGTCAGGTCGATGGTTGGCGGCTGCTCCGGCCGCGGATAGAGGTCGATCGCGCCGGCAGCGGGCCGGCCGTCGGCCAGCTCGACCAGCAGCTCCACCGCGCGGCAGGCGCTGGGAATCGTCAGCCCGGGGTCCAGCCCGCGCTCGAAGCGACGCGAGGCCTCGGTCTTGAGCTTAAGCTCCTGCGAGGCGCGGCGACTGGCCTTTCGATCGAAGTTGGCGGATTCCAGGACGATCGTGGACGTCTCCGGCCGCACCTCGCTGTCCAGCCCGCCCATCACGCCGGCCACGCCGACGGCGCGCTCGTGATCCGCGATCAGCAGCACGTCGGGACCGAAGGTACGCTCCTGGCCGTCCAGGGTCGTCATCTGCTCGCCGGTCTTCGCGCGGCGCACGACGATGCCGCCACGCACCAACTCGCGGTCGAAGGCGTGCATCGGCTGGCCGGTCTCGAGCATGACGTAGTTGGTGATGTCCACCACATTGCTGATCGGACGTACACCGCAGAAGAAGAGCCGCCGCTGGAGCCACTGGGGCGACGGCCGCACCTGGAGCCCTTCGACCACCAGGGCGCTATAGCGCGGCGCCAGATCGTCGTCCTGAACGCGAATGTCGCACAGCTCCATCGCGGGTCGGCCGCCCACGGGCAGCGACCAGCGGAGCGGCCGCACGCGCCGGCCGGTCAGCGCGGCGATCTCGCGCGCCAGCCCGATCACCGACATGCAGTCCGGGCGGTTCGGCGTGATGTAGAAGTCAAAGACAACTTCGTTCAGATAATCTGCCAGCGGTACGCCGAGCGGCGCACCGGGCTCGAGGATGTAGATACCCGCGTCGTCCGCGGAGATGCCCAGCTCGTCGCCGGAGCAGACCATGCCCTCCGACATCACGCCGCGCAGCTTGCGCGCGGTCACCTCGAGCCCCTCGGACGCCCGCTTGTTGGGCGGCAGCTTGCCGCCCGGCATCACCAGCGGGACCACGTCGCCGGCCGTCAGGTTCTGGGCGCCGGTGACGATGGTCGAGGTAGTCTCGCCCCGGTTGACCCGGGCGATCCAGAGGTGATCAGAGTTCGGGTGGCGCGTCAGCTCCTCGATCCGCGCGATGACGACGTTCGTCCAGTCGGCGCCGATGACCTGGTAGCCCTCGCACTCCGTGCCGGCCATGGTCATCATGTGCGCCAGCTCTCCTGGCGAGCGGTCGACGTCCACGTAGTCCCGGAGCCAGCTCAAAGGCACTTTCATCGGAACTGCTCCAGGAAGCGCAGGTCGTTGCCCTGCTCACGTCCGTAGAAGTAGCGGATGTCCGGGATGCCGTACTTCAGCATGGCGATCCGCTCGGGACCCATGCCGAACGCCCAGCCGGTGTACCGCTCCGGGTCGTAGCCCACCATCTCGAGCACCCGCGGATGGACCATGCCGGCGCCCATGATCTCGATCCAGCCGCTGTGCTTGCAGACCCGGCAGCCGACGCCGTTGCAGATGTGGCAGGAGATCGACATGTCCACGCCGGGCTCGACGAACGGGAAGTAGTCGCAGCGGAAGCGCGTGCGGACGTCCGGGCGGAACATGGCCCGCGCGAACGCCCCGAGCGTTCCCTTCAGGTCCGCCATCGTCAACCCCTCGTCCACGGCAAGGCCCTCGATCTGATAGAACATCCACTCGTGCGTGGCGTCCTGCGCCTCGTAGCGATAGCACCGCCCGGGAACCACGACTCGCACCGGCGGCTGCTGCTGCTCCATCACCCGCGCCTGCATCGGCGAGGTATGGGTCCTGAGCAGCACCTCTGGCGGATTGACGTAGATGGTGTCCCACATATCCCGGGCCGGGTGGTCCTGGGGGATGTTGAGCGCGTGGAAGTTGTAGAAGTCCTTCTCGACCTCCGGTCCTTCCACCACCTGGAAACCCATTCGACCGAAGAAGTCCAGGATCTGCTCGATCATGATCGTGGTCGGATGAAGCCGCCCCAGCGCCTGGGCGCGGCCGGGCATGGTGACGTCCACCCGCTCTGCCTGGAACGCCTTGTCGAGCGACGCCTGCTCTAGCCTGGCGCGACGGTCAGTATAGGCCGCCTCGAGCGCCGTCTTGGTCCGGTTGAACGCCTGGCCAACGGTCGGACGGTCGTCAGGCCTCACGGCGCCGAGGCCGCGCTGAAGCTGACGTAGCTCGCCCTTGGAGCCGAGCACTGCTACCCGCCACGTTTCGAGCCGGTCGAGGTCTCGGCTGCCGGCCAGGTCCGCCAGCGCGCGTTCACGCAGCGATTCCAGGTTCGCGATCAAGTCGTTCGTCATCGATTCCTGACCAGTTGTCACTCTGCCGCGGTCAGAACGATTCTACTGGCCCCTGACCACAGGCCGCTGGGACGCAAACGCGCCCTCGTCTGGGACGAAGGCGCGTCGGGTCAACGGATACTCGGTGCGGATCAGGCGTTCGACGCGCTCGTCACCATCTGCGCCAGGCGCTCAAACTCGGTCGGGTTGTACACCGCCATGTCGGCGAGGATCTTGCGGTCGAGGGTGACGCCCCGCGACTGCAGCCCGTGGATGAACACGCTGTAGCTCAGGCCGTGCTGCCGCGCGGCGGCGTTGATGCGGGTGATCCAGAGGCGCCGCATGTCGCCCTTGCGCTTGCGGCGGTCGTTGTAGGCGTACTGCAGCGCATGCATGACCGCCTCGTTGGCGGTCTTGAACAGCCGGCTGCGCGCCCCACGATAGCCCTTGGCAAGGTCGAGGATCTTCTTGTGGCGGCGGTGCGCTGTGACGCCCCGCTTGATTCGGCTCATCGGTCTGCTCCGCGGCTATTTCGCGTAAGGGAGGAGCCGCATCAGGCGCTTGCGATCCGCCTTGTCCACGACGAACATCTCGTCGTACTCGCGCTTTGTGCGGGCGGACTTGTTGCGGCGTAGATGGCTCTTGCCGTGGCGGGTGCGCATGAGCTTCCCACTTCCGGACAGCTGGAAGCGCCGCGCGGTCGCCTTGTGCGTCTTGAGCTTGGGCATGACGTCCTCGGTCAGGAGTCGGGCGGTGCAATCAGGCATCGGCCTCGTCACGAGAGCGCCCACGCGGACCGCGCCGCTCGGCTCTCACCGCCACAGCGTCCATTCTAGCATCTCCCGCGCACTGGCGCAAAAGAGGGTGGACGACACCATCTACTCTCCGGGCGAGTCGAGGGGCTGCGCCTCCGGGAGCGATCGCTCTTTGGTCTGCTCGGCTGGCCGGGCTAGTAGTGCACGCTGAGCGGCGTGCCGGTGCTCGCCCACAGCCAGAACCAGGCGGCGTCCTGGCTGCCCACGCCCAGACAGCCGTGGCTGGACGGAATGCCGAACAGGGCCGGATCGCGCCAGTAGTTCTCGTGGAGCGCCTGGCCGTCGTTGGTGAAGTACTGCGTCCAACGGACGTTCTCCACCTTGTAGTCGGCGCGGGCGGCGTCCTGGCCCAGGAGTGACGAGCTCTCCATGGTCTCGTTCTCCTTTCGCCAGAGAATCCGGTGGATGCCCTCGTGGGTCTCCCACTCCGGCCGCCCGCTCGAGGTAAAGGCCATGTAGACCGGGCGATCGGCCTCGTAGGCGGTGACCGTCTGCTGCGTCAGGTTCACGTCGATCCACTTGCTGCCCAGCGGCCCGTGGTCCGGCGGGTCTGGCGGCAGCTCAATCGGTGCCTTGCGGAGCAGGGGGCTGTAGACGTACACACCGTCGCCAAGCTGCGCCCAGCCGGGCTGGTCCGGGAACACCTCCTGACCGCTGACCCAGGCTTCCACCACCACCGGCGTGCCGCGCGCCAGAGTGCCGAGGCGGTCGCTGTCACCAGTCGGCGCCACGCGCACGTTGATATCGTCGCCGCCTACGGAGCCCCACCAGCGCGCCGGCACCCGGGGCCCGGTCGGCGGGCCGCCGACCGGGCCGACCGTCGTCGCATCCAGCCAGACAGACCCGCTCGTGATGGGATCCTGGACGTGGAGGCGAGAGCTTTTCTGCAGCTCGAGCAACTGGAAGAAGGATCCCACGTCGGCCTCGCCGAGCAGGACGCCGCCAGCCGCGGCGGTCCAGAGCTGGCTCGGCTTGAACGTCGCAAGCCAGCTCGATGGAGCCGGGGACGCGGCGGGCGCGGGCGTCGCGACGGCGGGCGCGGCCGCTGGAGCGGGCGCGGGAGCCGGGGTAGCCGAAGGAGCCGGGGTGGCCGTTGGGCCGCCGAAGGCCCAGTCGGCCGGGGGCGGTCCAGAAGGGCCGATTGCGCCGGCGGGAACGTAGACCTTCTGCTTGGTTCGGGGATGCTCCACTGGCACACGCGCACCCTCCCGCGGACCGATCGCTTTGAGGTACGTCCATTGCGGCGCGTGGTCGACGATCTTGCCGCCCTTCGCGGCGGACCAGAGATCCGTCTCTTTGAAGTTCTGGTACCACTGATCGCCCGCGGCCAGGGCGGGGCGTAGGTCCAGGGCGGAGGCGACCAGCGCGAGGCCGGTGAGCTGGAGCAATCGACGGCGAGGAACAGCCAGGGAGGCGGCAGGGTTCATGGAGGGGTGCATGCTCCCGAATGGGGCGACGTCGGCGGCGCTCGGAGTTTCAAGCCTATTGTATGGCGCCGAGTTGGAAGAGTCAGAAATGTGGTCCACACCTTACAGACGGATGAAGCGCACGCGGGTTGCAGGGCGCCGGCCGGCGCTGTGCTGGTACGCTGGGAACACTCAGTTGAGACGCACACAACGCCGCGAGGTCCGAACATGATCGTCGATAGCCACTGCCACGCATCCAGGAGCTGGTCCCTGCCGATCGAGAGTCTGATGTCTGAGATGGACCGAGCCGGCGTGCTCCACGCCCTGCTCGTCCAGATGATCGGACACTACGACAACACCTACATCCTCGAGTGCTCGCGCGGCTTTCCAGGTCGCTTTGGTGTGATCGCGCACATCAACCACCACGAGACGGGTGCTGCGCGGGAGTTGGAGCGACTCGCGGAGCAGGGAATTAGCGGTATCCGATTCAGCGCGGCGATGCGCTCGCCAGGCGAAGATCCGCTGGCGCTCTGGCGCGCCGCCCAGCGTCTCGGCCTCTCGATCACGACGCTTGGCCTCAGTACCGACTTCGTGTCGGACGCGTTCGTCAAGGTGCTCGAAGCCATCACCGACGTGCCGATCGTGATCGAGCACCTCGGGGCAAACAATAGCCCGGAGCGCGATCCCGCCAGCCTGGAGACCCGCCGTCAGATCTTCGCTCTGTCACGCTATCCGAATGTGTACATGAAGATCCACGGGCTGGGAGAGTTCTCCGAGCGCGCCTTCCCACGCGCTGAGCCGTTCCCGTTCATCCGACCGGTGCCGCCGCTCTTCGACCTGGCCTACGATGCCTTCGGCGCGGACCGGCTCATGTGGGGCAGCGACTTCCCCCCAGTTGCCGGCCGTGAGGGCTACCTGAACGCGCTCCGGTTCACCCAGGAGTATTTCGCCGGCACGAGCGACGAGGAGCGCGCGGCGATCTTCGGCCGCAACGCGCTGCGGGTATTTCCAATTCCTTCATGATCCATCGCCGTCCGTGGCTGCCTCGCGGACGCGAGGCTGAAACGACATACGTGCGGGGTGCGGCTCAGCCGGCCGTGGCCGGCCCGTCCGCTGCCGCGAAGCATCTCTCCAGCTCGATGACCTCCGGCAGGCCGAGGCGGCGCTGGCCTGCTCCAGCTCGCGGACGGTGCGCATGG
>JADZDV010000111.1 GCA_020850915.1 Chloroflexota bacterium
ATGTTCCCGAGCGGACAGCCGATGCTGCCGCTTCCTCAGGTGCTCCGCAACGCCGATCGCTACCTGCTCCAGGGAACCACGACCCTCGTCAACGCCTGTGGGCTGGCGACCGTCGGAGAGGTGGAGGCGATCAACCGAATCCACCCGATGAACATCCAGGCGGGAACGGCCCACGTGCCGGCCAACGTCCGCGCCGCGCAGATCGTCGATGGGCGCGGCCTCGGTCCCGAGCACCTGTCGACGACCGCGGCGGCTCAGATCGCCGCCGGCGCCGTCGAGATCGGCGAGATGGGTGGCGGGCCGACCCTGGGCGGCGGCGTCCAGGACTATCAGTACATCCCGGCGGCGGTGAAGGCCGAGACCGGCGTCGAGCTACACGCGCTTCAGGCGCGTCAGCTCAAGATCGCTGCCCTCGGTCGGTACGGCCGCCCAGAGGACTTCGATCCGTCCGCGACCGCGCGGGCGCTCGACGAGTTTGGCCTTACCGGCCGGCTGAGCGTGGAGCGGGCGCGCGAGATCGTTCATACGGTCACCTTGCCGCCGATCAGCTCGGCGCTCGAGGGCTTCGACGAGGCGACCGAGGTGAGCGCCCAAACCGGGGTTCCGGTCATGTTCCACAACTCGGCGATCTCGGCGCAACGAATCCTCGAGCTGGCGCGCCGATACGAAGGCACCCCGGCGCGGCTGATCGCCGGCCACTCGAACCACAATATGTTCGAGGTCGAGGAGTGTGTGCGAATGAATCGCCTGCTCCGCGAGGCCGGCGTGGTCGTGGACGTCTCCACGCTCGACGCGATCATCACCCACTGGCGCCAGACATCCGAGCGCATCGACGCGCTGGCCGCGGAGGGACTGATCGACACGCTCTCGACCGACTACTCCGGCGGCCATTGGGACGGCGTGCTCGAGGCGGTTCACCACCTGGTCAAGAAAGGGTCCGCGAGCGTTGCCCAGGCCGTGGCGATGGCGACCGGAAACGTCGCGCGCGTGCTGACGGCGGCGGCGCCTGGGCGTGGCTTCGTCGAGCCCGGCAAGATCGCCGACCTGGTGCTGAGCGACGATAAGAACATCGGTCGGGTCGAGACGGTGATTATCGGCGGCCAGGTGGTGGTCGCCGGGGGCTGGCTCCGCTACGAGCGACCCGGCGCGGCCTCGTCCTGACGGCATGCAGCGGTACGTCTCCACCCGCCTCGCGCTGATGATCCCCACCCTCTTCGGCGTGGCGGTGACCGTCTTCCTGATCATCCACCTGACGCCGGGTGACCCGGCGGTCCTGATCCTGGGACAGGACGCCACCCCAGAGGCGCTGGCGGCCTTGCGCTCTCAGCTCGGCACCGACCGGCCACTGCCGGTCCAGTTCGTGGGCTGGTTCGGCCACGTTCTCCAGGGCGATCTCGGCCACTCGATCTGGCTCCAGCGCCCGGTCCTGCCGGAGGTGCTGGATCGGCTCCAGGCGACCGCGCTGCTTGCCGCGGTCGCGCTCTCGGTTTCGACCGCCGTCGGCGTCCTGCTCGGCATCGTCGCCGCGATCCGCGAGCACTCGATCGTCGATCGGCTCGCGATGCTGTTAGCGCTGGTCGGGGTGAGCGCGCCGAGCTTCTGGATCGGCATCATGTTGATCGTCCTCTTCTCGTTGACGCTTCGCTGGCTGCCGCCGACCGGCATGCTTCCGCCAGGCGGCGGCGACCTGAGCGACCTCGCTCGTCACCTGATACTGCCCACGCTGACCCTGGCGGCGCCATCAATGGCGATCGTCGCCCGTCTCACCCGTGCCTCGATGCTCGAGGTCGTTCGCCAGGACTACATTCGTACCGCGGCGGCGAAAGGTCTGCGCGAGCGAGTCATCGTCTGGCGGCACGCGCTCAAGAACGCGCTGATTCCGGTCGTCACGGTGATCGGGGTCCAGATTGGCACCCTTCTCGGCGGCGCGGTGGTGGTCGAGACGGTCTTCGCCTGGCCGGGCCTCGGGAGTCTGATCGTCAAAGGGGTGTTGACCCGAGACTTTCCGCTCGTCCAGGGCGCGGTGCTGGTGCTGGCGGTGAACTTCGCGATCGTCAACCTGCTGGCCGACCTGGCGCTGGGCTTCCTCGACCCACGGATCCGGTATGGCTAGGGGCGAAGTGACGAAGTGACGAAGTGGCGAAGTGACGAAGTGACGAAGGGGCGAAGTGGCTAGGGGCTAGGGGCGAGGGACTGGGGTCTAGCCACTAACCACTAGCCACTCACCACTCGCCACTCACCACTAGCCACTCACCACTCGGAGCGAGGGATGCGTTGGTAGCTGACGATTCGGTGTCGGGGCGAGCGGGCCCGAGCGACCGGGCGACGCCAGGCACGCTCCAGAGCGCGGATCTGGCGACGCGTGGCCCGCGCCTCTCGACGCGTGACTCGGCAGCGCGGCGGGTCTGGCGAGAGCTGCGGCTCAATCCGCTGGCGTTCGGTGGGCTGGTGATCGTCGTGCTGATCGCCTTGTTGGCCCTGTTCGCCCCGGTCTTGCCGATCCCCAACCCGGACGCGGTCAACCCACCGGCTCGTCTGCGGCCTGCCTTCTCGTCCAACGCGCTGCTCGGAACCGACGACCTCGGTCGCGACATGCTGAGCCGCCTGATCTGGGGTGGCCGGGTCTCGCTGATCACCGGCCTCGGTACGATGCTGACCGCCGCGCTGATCGGGGTGACGCTCGGCCTGTCGACCGGTTACCTCGGCGGAGTGGCCGACAATCTGGGGATGCGCCTCACCGACATCGTGATGTCGTTCCCAGCCATCCTGCTCGCCATCGCGATCGTGGCCGGCCTCGGACCGGGGCTGCTCAACGCGATGATCGCGGTGGCGCTGGTCGGCTTCCCGCTGTACGCGCGCCTGGTCCGCTCGATGGTCCTGTCGCTCAAAGAGCGGGAGTACGTCGAGAGCGCCCGCGCGCTCGGCGCAACTCCACGCCAGGTGATCGTTCGCCACCTGCTCCCGAACACGCTCGGTCCGATCGGGGTGACGGCCAGCCTCGACGTCGGCGCCAAGATCATCGTGACCGCGAGCCTAAGCTTCCTGGGGCTCGGCACCCAGCCGCCGACCGCCGACTGGGGCAGCATGCTGGCGGCCGGGCGCGACTACGTCACGGTAGCGCCGCACGTCGCGGCGCTGCCAGGAGTGATGATCCTGCTGACGGTCCTCGGCTTCAACCTGCTCGGCGACGCCCTCCGTGACGCCCTCGACCCTCGCGCCATCCGAAGCGCCCCAACGTTATGACCACGCGGTGGTAGAATCCTCACGATTGCAGGCCGCGCGGGAGGGG
>JADZDV010000112.1 GCA_020850915.1 Chloroflexota bacterium
CCATTTTGACGCGCTGGGTTCGCGGCAACACCCATACACACAGCGACCTGAGCGACGGCGACAGTCCGCCTGAAGAGGTCGTGGACTGGTACGCCGAGCATGACTACGACTTCCTCTTCATGACTGATCACGATGTGCTGATCCCGGGCGAGCGCCTTGCCCGGCTCGAGCAGCGCGGCATCACTGTCCTCCAGGGTGAGGAGATCACCATGGCGGCGGTCCATGTGAACGGCCTGGATCTGTCCGAAGCGGTTCCGCCGCTGATTCGTGGCTCCGCGTCGGTCGAAGCAGAGCTAGCTCGGACGGTCTCCTCTGCCACCCGGATCCGGTACGCGGTCGAGGCCGTTCGCACCCAGCACGGTCTCGCCGTGGTGAACCATCCGAACTACTTCTGGGCGGTGTCCGCGCGGTCGGTCGTCGAGGCGGGCGGCGCGGACGCAATCGAGGTGTTCAACGGGCACTCCGCGGAAGAGAGCTTGGGCGACGCCGAGCATCCGTCCGCCGAAGCGATCTGGCAGAGCGTGCTGGATGCTGGCATCTTGATGTACGGGGTCGCGTCCGACGACTCGCACCACTTCAAGCGCTGGGGCGAGGCCTATTCCAATCCAGGACGTGGCTGGATCTACGCCGAAGCCTCAACCGCCCGGCACGTGGACGTATTGGCGGCGCTCCGCGCGGGTCGCTTCTACGCCTCTTCGGGCCTGGAACTGGCGAGCTACCGTGTCGAGTCGGACGCCGTCTGCTTCGAGCTGGTGGGCGAGCCGGCCGAGGTGGAGCTGGTCGGGCCGAGCGGCCAGGTGCTCGATCGACGCAGGGGTGTAAGCGGCCGGCTGGTCCGACCGAAGGGTGTGACCGGCTGGGTTCGCCTGCGCGCCCGTGACGCGCGCGATCGACGGCTCTGGACTCAGCCGTTCTGGTCCGAGGCCTGAGCCGTCGACGAGACCGGCCCGCGCGGGTAGACGATCGGTCGGATTAGAGGTCGTCGAAAAGGCCGCGCGCGGGCCGTGGGCTCTCGTCGAGTCCCAGTCGTCGCTGCATCGACCGGACCGATTCCGGCGAATGCCCGGCGTAGTGGTTGTTGTAGTAGCCGTACAGTCGCCGGACCTTTGTGCTCAGCTCTTTGAGCGTCTCGGCCCACTCGCGGTCCTCCGCGTCGCGGTCGATCTGAATCCGATCGTAGCGCTCGATCGCACGGCGGTCTCCGAGCCAGCGAAGGTAGGTGAAGTCCGCCGTCTGCTCGAGCACCCGTGGCATGTAGTGCAGGTCGATGACAGCCCACGCGATGCCACGCTCCCGCAGCAGCTCGTACACCTTCGGCTCCAGCCACGAGCGATGGCGAAACTCGACCGCGTAGGCAGATCCTGCCGGCAGCTCGTCAAGAAAGCGTTCCAGGTTCGCCTGCTCGACGTCCGCGCGGTGGAAGTCCGGTGGGAACTGGGCCAGGATCGGGCCGAGCCGTTCCTCGAGCTGGCCGACGACGGCCACAAACTCCTCGACGTCACGTCTGACATCGACCAACCGCTTGTCATGAGTGATCAGCCGGGGCATCTTGGCGGCGAAGCGAAAGGTGTCCGGTGTGTTCTTGCGCCAGCCAGCCACGGTCGCGGGGCGCGGTACGCCGTAGAAGGTGGTGTCCAGCTCCACCGTTCGGAACACCTGGCTGTAGATGCGCAGAAAGTCGCTCGATTTCGTCCCGGGCGGGTAAAAGCTCCCGAGCCAGTCGGGATAGCTCCAGCCCTGCGTCCCCAGCAGCACCTCAGCAGGCATAGTACCTTGGTAATCCCAACGGCTCGATCTCGTCAAGCGGTGGTCCGCGGCGTCTGACGTCTGGCACACTCCGTCCACGATGCTGCCTCGCCTTCGTGCGCTCGTACTCCTGGCCGCCGCGCTGGCAAGCCTCTCCCTTATCCGCGCCCCGGCCGACGTCTCTGCGCAGTCGTGGCCACTCGAGGCCGACGTCGGCCTCGATCCCGGGCACAGTCGCGCGGACGTCGGCGCCTCGAGCGGGGCGCTCCGCGAATTCGAGCTAACGCTGGACATCGCCAGCCGGATCGTCCCGCTGCTGGAGGAGCGCGGGTTCCGCGCTCGTCTGAGCCGGGCGGGCGACGAGCCGCTGACTGCCATGTCCGACCCCGATCCGACCGAGCGGACTCGCATCGAGCAGACGGCCAGGATCGAGGCGGTGGGGCGAGTCCGGGCGTACGTCTCGATCCACTTCAATGGCTTTTCCGACCCGCGACTTGACGGGACCGAGACGTACTACAACCAGGACAACTCTGGCGACGAGGCCCTTCGACTGGCGGGTGCCCTGCAGCGCAACGTCGTCGGAGCGCTCTGGGACGGGGGCTACCAGGCTCGCGACCGTGGCGTGAAATCCGACCTGCTGGCCGGTAAGCCGTACGGCCACTTCTTCAGCCTGCGGGGGCCAATGCCGAGCGCGCTGGTCGAGGGCCTGTTCCTCACCAGCCAGCGCGACGCCGTCGCGCTCGGCCAGGACGGGATCCGACAGGCGATGGCGGTCGGCTACGCGCGCGGGATCGCGGAGTATCTTGGTGTCCCAACGCCGCGGCCGCCCGCTCCCTGATCGCGGAGCGCGGCTTCCCGCGGACATGCTCGGCCTCGGCCGACGTGTGTTGAAGCCAGCAGCGGCTGCCCGCGTCACCGGTCCACCCCTATCGGTGGCGGTTTGGCCCGGCACCCCGCGGATGGCTGCTCCCTGACAAGGGCGGCCGGCTTCGCTGCGCTGCCGATCGCGGCGCTCAGGCCAGGCGGTGCGGGCACGGGGGCCACTCTACCCGTCCGCCGATGCCGCGACATCCTTCGGCCGCACCCAACGTGCTCGGGCTCGTTGCGAGCGACCACGAGTCAGCCTATTATTAGCCGACCTGAGGTCCAGGCGATTCAAGGAGGCTGCCCGTGCCTGACGAGCGCCATGCCGGCCGAACCCATCGGCTGGGGAGTGACCGTGTCCACTACTGCTGGAATAACAGCCTGGAGTCCGTGCTCCGTGTCGAATCGGGCGACACGGTACTTCTCCACACGCGGGACGGAGCGGAGGGTTTCTTCACCGCGGACTCGCGACACGAGGACGCGACCCGTCGCCCGTTCAACGGCCACTGCCTCACCGGGCCGATCTGGATCGAAAGCGCGCGCCCCGGCGACACCCTCCAGGTGGATATCCTGGATCTGACCCCCGGACCATTGGGCTACACGGCGATCCTGCCCGGCAAGGGGCTGCTCCCCAATGACTTTACGGAGCCGTATCTCAAGGTCTGGGATCTTACAAACGGCCGCACGGCCCAGTTCAAACCCGGGATCGAGGTCCCGCTCGAACCGTTCCAGGGTGTGATGGGTGTGGCGCTCGCCGAGCCCGGGCGGTTCTCCACGGCGCCACCCCGCCACGTGGGCGGCAATCTCGACGTGAAGCAACTGACGAAGGGCACGACTCTGTTGCTGCCCATCGAAGTGGACGGGGCGCTCTTCTCGGTGGGAGACGGCCACGCGGCCCAGGGCGACGGCGAGGTCTGCATCAACGCGATCGAGACCTCCATGACCACCAGCCTGCGCTTCACGCTTCGACGAGACCTCCGGATCGGCGGACCGCGCCTTCGGACGAGCGGCCCGATCGCTCGTGCGACGAACACGGCCGGCTGGGAGGCGACCATGGCCACGGGGCCAGACCTGCACGAGACGACTCGCGACGCGGTCCGCGGGATGATCGAGCTTCTCGGTCAAGAGTATGGGCTGTCACGGGAGGAGGCGTTCGTCCTGTGCAGCGTCGCCGTGGACCTGAAGATCAGCGAGGTCGTCAACGCGCCGAACTGGGTCGTGTCGGCCTTCTTGCCGCTCAGCCTGTTCCAGAGCTGAGGTCGGAGGGACTGACCGGCAGCAGGGCTGGGCCGGACGGGGGCGGCCGACCTGGGGGGAAGCCGGTCGCCCCTCACCGATTGGACGGGTCGACCATCGCAGCCGAGCCGTCTCTCTCAGTATCCACGGCCGATATAAATATGTTGTTACGGCGGTCCCTGTCCCGTGGACAGTCGGATGGAGGCGTCTGGAGCTGAGGAACGGCATCCGCGGCGCTCTGCCGTGACGGTCCGGCGTCCGCGCTGACCGGCTCTGCTACACTCCCGGCGGTTCTGGCTACGGTCCGCGTTTCACCAGCTTCAGACGAGCGCGCACCTTGCAGGCGCCGGGGCGCGCGGAGGCAGACATGGCTCGACGCATTATTGATCTCAGCGTCACGGTGGACACCAATACGATGAGTCCGCCCTCCACAGACCTCAAGGTGGAGTTGACGCACTATCGCCGGGGCCCGGGCTTCTGGCAGTCCAGCGCTGTCTCACAGGGGCTGCACACCGGAAGCCATGTGGATTCTCGGCTGCACTGCTACGACGGAGCCGAGACGATGGCTGAGGTTGGCCTCAACCGCGTCATCGGCCCCGCCATCGTCGTGGACTGCACGGATGTCCAGGACAGTCAGCCGGTCACGGTCCGCCATCTCGAGCCGTATGCCGATCGTATCGAGCCGGGCGACATCGTCCTGTTGCACACCGGCTGGACGGACCGAATGTTTGGCAAGTTCCCGGAGTTCTTCACGAGGTCGCCGTTCCTGGACGTCGAGGCAGCCCGCTGGCTGGCGGAGCGGCCCATCCACGCGGTTGGCTTTGATTTCTTTGAGGAGTACTGCGCCCGGCTGCCGGCCTTCAACTCCGAGGACTTCATCTGTCATCGGATCCTGCTCGACAAAGGCATCATCCTGATGGAGGGTGTCACCAACCTGGCCGCGCTGCCGTCTGACCGCGTGGACTTCTTCGCACCGTTCTACAAGATCGCCGGCACCGAGGGAGCGGGCGCCCGCTTCTTCGCGCTCGTAAGCGACGCCGAGTGATGCGCGCGGCAGCTCGAGCCGGCGGGCGATGGGCTGGCCGGGGCCGCCCGCTGCCTGCTCATCTCTGTCCGCCCAACTGGAGGCCACGTTGTTGCCAGGGAACCCCCCCGGGCGTTGCGCGTTGAGGTACACTGGGCGCGGGGTTCTGGCGATGGAGTCCCGCCAGGGCTCAGATACCATTCCTGAACGGGACTCTCCGACGCCGCTGGCGTCGCCGCACGGGTCAAGTACGCATCCGACGAAGAGCTGACACGACATTCGTGGAGACGACTGCTCCTCAGCCCTCACCCACCGTCGGCTGCTCCGGAGGTACGGTGGCCGCAGGCCTTCGCGATCTCGGCCTACTGAGCCGACGCGCTCTAGAGTTCACGACTGGCGCCGTCACATGGACGCTGATCACGCTTCCAATCTGGGGCGCACTGTTGTTCCCCGACACGCTGGTGTTCCTGTTGCTGGCGTTCAACGGGTACTGGTTCTACAAGTCCTCGACCATGGCGATCTGCGCGGTGGCCGGCTACCGTCGACTTCAGCGAGACCAGCGCCGGGATTGGCTGGCAGACTGCCGTCGTCTGTCGCGCTGGGACCAGCTCCAGCATCTCGTGATGATCCCGACGGCCGGTGAGGCACCGGCCATCCTGCGCAAGACGCTCGAGGAGCTGTCGCACCAGGATTTTCCGAGGCGCAACATCTCGGTGCTGCTGGCGTTCGAGGAGCGCGACCCCAACGCGCGCATCTGGGCACAGGAGCTGCTGGCAGAGTTCAAGGACGCCTTCGCCAACGTCTGGGCAACCTTCCATCCCGACCTGCCGGGCGAGGTCCGAGGCAAGTCCTCGAACCTGGCCTATGCTGGTCGGCGTGCTCGCGCGCTCATGGCCGACGGTCTGGGCATCGACATGCGAAAGGTGCTGGTCACCGTCTGCGACGCCGACTCGCGGCTGCATCCGAAGTACCTGTCCGCCCTCACTCACTCGTTCCTGAGCGACCCGAACGGCGCGTTCCGGCTGTACCAGCCGGCGCTGTTGTTCTACTCGAACATCTGGCGGGTCCCGGCCAGCCTGCGGCCGCTGGACGGGCTGTACTCCGTCTGGCAGATTGCGCGGATGGTGGCCCGCCACCGGCTGATCAATCAGTCCACCTACTCACTGACCCTCGCGGCCTGCGACCGGGTTGGCTATTGGGACCCGGACGTCATTCCGGAAGATTCGCGGATGTTCTTCAAAGTCTTCTTTGCCTATGGGCAGAAGACACGGGTCCAGCCGATCTTCCTGCCGGTCCATGCGGACGCGGCAGAGGGCATTGGCTTCTGGAGCACCATCGTCAGCCACTACCGCCAGACACGGCGCTGGGCCTGGGGCGCGTCGGACCTGGCGTACGTTGTCCAGCAGGTCTTTGCGCGCACCGAGATCCCGATCTGGACGCGGATCAGCCGCGCCGCCAGTTACGCCGAGGACCACATTGCCTGGCCGGTCCACTGGTTCCTGATTACACTCGGAGCCCACGCGCTGGACGTTCTGGCACCGGGCTTCTCGGTCACTGTCGTGGCCCAGACGGTCTCGACGCTGTCATCCAACGTCCTGACCGCCTGTATTCCCTGCCTGCTCACCGCGGCGTGGATCGACCTTCGGATGCGGCCGGTGCGCGAGGTGCAGGCCCCGTGGTGGGACAACGTGGTCGCCGCTGGGGCCTGGCTGGCGCTGCCCGTGCTCGGCCTGATCGGCTCCGCGCTCCCAGCACTGGATGCCCACACCCGTCTGCTGCTTGGCCGGCCGCTGAACTACCAGGTCACGGTAAAGTTCGCCGCTAGCTCCGCCCATCCCGCACGCGGCTGGGCTAGAGACGCGGCCACGACGGAAGCCGCCTGACCGATCTCAGGTCAGGCGGCCGCCGCCGCTGGACGCGAGTCAGGCTTCCCGCAACTGGCTTTCGATGAGCTCGAGCGCGTGCGCTCGGGCTGTCTGGCCATGCTCGGCGGCGCGAGCTTGCAGTGCAGCAATCGCCTCAGCGTCCGTCTTGCCAGCCCGCACCAGCGCCAGACCCTGCTCCCTGATGCCGGGAGCGATCGCCTGCTGGACGGCGCTGTAGAGGCGGCCCCAGAGTCGGTCAGCCCCGTTGGCCTCCGGGCTGTTCCGCGGCGGCAGGGTCACACCGCGGGAGAGGAGATCCTGGTGGAAGGCAGAGAAAGGATAGGCCGCGCGGCCTATGCCCGCGGCCAGCTTCCGGAGCTCATGTCTTGCCGCGAGCGCGCGGTCGAGATAGCCGATCACGTCGGTCAGCTTCGCCAGCCGAAGGGTCCGCCGAAGCTGCGCTAGCTCCGCGATCGGGTCAAGCTGGGGCGTTGTGGCGCTGAAGACCGACCGTCGGCGAGACGCGAGCGCCCCCGCGGTGCCGGCTCCCAGCCGGTAATAATGCTCGGCACCCTCGAGTGTGTTCAGTGCCCGCGGCGCCCCTTCCTGCTGCGCCAGATGCTCCGCCATCTCCCACCCGGCGAGCGGCGAAAAGAACTCACGGCCATTCACTGGCAACAGGACGACGCAGTCCTGGGTAAGCGGGCGCTCGGCGCGAGCGTTGCGCTGGCTCTGAAGAAAGGCGTGATTGGCGGGATGGTCAGGAGCGACGAAGAAACCGTCAATGAGCGTCAGCGCATCGCGGGCGGGTGGAGGCTGAGGCGCAAAGGCGGCGCGCTTCGCTTCCACAACCGGCAGCTCTTCCGCGTCGAGCAGCCGCTCGAGCGCGTCCGTTTCAACCTGGCTGATGTCAGCCACCTCGATCGACCACTTGAAGTCGATCGATTGCAGACCGAGCCGGTCCTCCACTGGGCCGACGAGCAGGGCGTCGGGGTGCGCGTAGCCGGCCGACTGAAGCGCCTGCTCGTGGCCGGCATCCAGGACAAACGAGACGCAGCGGGTCGGCACGAGCGCCGGGTAGGTGGGACTTGGCCGGTCGAGGAGACCGGCCACCATCGAGGCCGCCACAGCCTCCCAGCGCCGACCGATGAGATTGCTCGCCCCGCCCCAGTCGCCAATGCGCCAGACCTCGCGCCCGGTGAGCGGGCGCGGCCGAGGCACGGCGTGTCTCACAGGCTGGGCTCCATCTCGTCCGGCATGTGGCCGCTGAACGTCCAGCGATCGCCGTTTCGGAAGTAGAGGCGTATTTGAGCGCGTTTGCGCTGGCGTGGCAGCCGGTCCCAGGTGATGCGCAGGAGGTCATCGAACGCTACGACTAACGGCTCCGCGACGTTGCCATCAGGCGTTGGCTCGGCGCCCATCACCAGTGCGCCGCTCTGTCGAGTGCTGAGCCGCCAGTGGTCCACGGACATGACCAGCGCGCCCTCGGCGGTGGTCTTCAGCAGATTGAAGCTGGTTGAGGCGAGCAGGTCCAGCGCAGCTTGCAGCGAAAGCTCAGCCAAGAATCAAGGCTCCCTGGATGGCGCACGCCGACCGTCGTGCGGGGTCTGCTGAAATGTACGACCGCCTCGAACAGAGGGTCAAGCGCACGGCGCCGGCGTGTGGCCGACGGCTAGAATCGAAGCGATGACTCAGTCCAGCCAGACGGAGGCTGCGTTGCCGGATTATCTTGTGCTCCGTGCTTCAGAGATCGAGCCGTTTGAGCGCGGCAGTGGTGTCAAGACCGTGCCGTACGTCGGCAAGTGGAACAACGATCGAAACGCGTCGACGACCGGGACGACGTCGTTCCCGCCGGGCATGGCTATCCCCCTTCACACGCACAATGTGGAGGAGCAGGTTCTCATCCTGGAGGGCGAGGCGACCTGCGAGATCGACGGCAAGCTGTTTGAGCTCGTCGCCGGTGATTTCACCTGGGTGCCGGCCGGCACGCCCCACCGCTTCATCAACCGCGGGTTGACGCGGATGACGATTCTCTGGATCTACGGGGGCTACCACGTCACGCGGACGATCGTCGCAACGGGCGAGACGTTCGAGCACCTCTCCGAGAAGGACCGCGGGGCGACGAAGGCCTAGCCGCGGGCATGAAGATAGGAATCCTAGGAGCCGGCGCGCTGGGCTTGAGCGCTGGCGCGCGGCTTGCCCAGGCTGGCCACCAGGTGGAGGTGATCGAGCGAGAAACGTGTGTAGGAGGCCTCGCAGCGGGCTTTCGCGTCGGGCCGTCCTCGCTGGAGAAGTTCTACCATCATCTCTTCCGCGGCGATAAGACGATCCTCCGCTGGATCGACGAGCTTGGCCTGACCGATCGGCTGCTCTGGCTGGCTCCCGACACGAGCACGATCGTGGACGGCAGGGTCTGGTCGCTTGACTCGGCTTCGGACGTCCTCACGTTCGGCCCACTCTCGCCGGTGGACCGCGTGCGTCTCGGCATCTGCCTGGCGTATCTCAAGGCGCTGCCGGACCCCCGCTCCCTGGAGCGCTCGACCGCGGCACAGTGGCTTCGTCGCTGGATGGGCGAGTCGACGTATCGAGTCGTTTGGGAGCCCCTCTTGCGAGGCAAGTTCCAGAGCTACGCCGAGGAG
>JADZDV010000113.1 GCA_020850915.1 Chloroflexota bacterium
CCACGGAACGCGGACCGAAGCTGTTCGAGTCGATCGGTCTTCGCTCGGTCACCTTGCGCAATCGTATCGTCGTCTCTCCAATGTGCCAGGAGTCGGCGATCGACGGCATCCCAAATGACTGGCACCTGGTGCATCTTGGCAGTCGCGCCGTCGGGGGAGCGGGCCTGGTGCTCGCTGAGGCGACCGCTGTCGAGGCGCGCGGTCGCATCACCCTCGGCTGCACCGGCCTCTGGAGCGACGCGCACACCGAGGCCTGGGCGCCGATCGCTCGCTTCATCCGTGAGCATGGCGCGGTCGCTGGCGTTCAGCTCGCCCACGCCGGTCGCAAGGCAAGCGTCCGCCGGCCCTGGGAAGGTGGCAAGCCGCTCACCGCGGAGGAGGGCGCCTGGCAGACCGTGTCGGCAAGCGCGGTACCGCTGGACGAAGGCTGGCATACGCCGGCTGCTCTGAGCGTCGCGGGGATCCGGGACGTTGTTGCTGCCTGGCGATCCGCCGCCGAGCGAGCCCTCGCCGCCGGGTTCCAGGCGATCGAGATGCTCCTCGCTCACGGCTTTCTGGCCCATCAGTTCTACTCACCGTATGCGAACCAGCGTGACGACGCCTACGGCGGTAGCTTCGACAACCGGGTTCGCTTCGCGCTGGAGATCGCCACGGCCGTGCGCTCTGTCTGGCCGGACCATCTGCCGCTCATCGCCCGCCTGTCGTCCACGGATTGGGAGCCTGGCTACTGGGACCTCGAGCAGACGGTGGAACTGGCTCGCCGGCTGGGCGTCGTGGGCGTGGACGTCATCGACGCCTCCTCCGGCGGCAACATCGCGAAGGTGCGCGGGCCCCTCCGGCCCGCCTACCAGACGCCGTTCGCGGAGCGAATCAAGCGGGAGACCGGGATGGCGACGATGGCCGTCGGCCTGATCACCAGTCCGGAGCTGGCCGAAGAGATCGTCTCGAACGGACGCGCCGATCTCGTCGCGATCGGACGCGAGCTGCTGAGAGACCCCTACTGGCCGCTGCACGCGGCCCGAAGCCTCGGCGCTGACGTCAACTGGCCCGTCCAGTACGCCAGAGCCAGGCTGGCCTGACCGCTCCCCAGACGGCTGCCCCGCGCCGGGTGCCGCGGGCCCTACACGAGCTCGAGCAGCTCGGTGAGGTCCTGGATCACGGCCAGCGGCTCGATCTCGTGGACGCGCATCTCGTCTTCACGCGACCTGAAGCCGATGTACGGAATGCCCGCCCGCTTGGCGGCCAGCCCATCCTGGTAGGAGTCGCCGACGAGCACCACCGCCTCCGCCCGGCCGGCCAGCAGCTCTCGTGCCAGCAGCAGGCCGCTCGGATCTGGCTTGAGTCGCGGCACGTCCTCGCGGGCCAGGATTGGTTCCAGGTACGGGAGCATTCCGAACTTCCTGAGCGCCTCCAGGGCCGAGTTCCGTGAGTTGTTGGTCAGCACGGCCGTCGGGTGACCGCGCCGCCGCAGCTCCGCCAGGGTCGGCACCGAGTGCGGCTCCACTTCGGCCAGGGACATGCCCTGGCGCTCGTAATCGCGCACGATCGCCCACATGCGCGGACCGAGCCGCGCGCCGTGCGCGGCATCATGCTCCTCGCCAATCGCGATCAGTTCGCCAATGGAGAGCCGTTCCGGTCCGTCTGTGATGACCGGCGTATCCACGAGGCCCACTGTCAGCAGGACCTCGCCAATCTCGAGGCGTATCTGGCGAAAGTCGATCCGCGAGTGGACGAGCGTATTGTCGAGGTCGAATACAATGCCAGGCGCGCTCGACCGGTCCATGCTGTGCCGCATATCGTCCTTTTCGCCGCCGAGCGGCGGCGACAGTGGGGATCCAACCTCGATTGTACGGGCTTGACGACCGCGCGGGCAGGCGGTCTGGGCCAGCTTATTAAGACTCTTTACAATCTCTCTCGGTGTGTCGTACAATGCCGGCGCGGACCATCTCGCCGGGGAGAAGCGACGATGACGACACAGCGCGATCCTGAGCAGTTGCTGGACAGCCTTCAAGCAGCCTATGCCAGCGGGCGCCATGTGGATGGAGAGACGCTGCTGTTCCGCGCCCTGGACCAGGGCGTACCGTGGGATCACGCCACGCGCGCGGTAGCGCGCGGAGTCGAGCAGCGTGTCGATGCCTCGATGGCGCCGGTCTGAGGTGACACGCGCCGCGATCGAGGCGACGCTCGCGCGCTGAGCGATGACAGCCGGTCCGTCGGGCGGAGGAACCGGCCGCGCGCCTGGGAGGCCTGGCTCTGGCGAGCGCTTCGCTGGAGCCAGGCCTCCGTCGCGTCCGCCAGTCTTGTGGTAGCATCCTGGAGCCCTGGAGCCTGGAGCCCAACCCTCTGTGATGCTCGAGCAGTCGCGACCGTCGCGACCCACCGACCAGCCGCTTGCCGACGGACTCACCATCATCGTTCCAGCCTTCAACGAGGAGCACGGGATCGCCAGGGTGGTGACCTGGATCAGGGAGTCCCTGGAAGCCTCCGATCTTCGCTATGAAGTGCTCGTCGTGGACGATGGCTCCGCGGACGCCACGGCAGTCGTCGCGGAGTCCGCTGGCGCGCGGGTGATCCCCCACGACTCCAATCGCGGCTACGGCGAGGCCCTGAAGACCGGCATCCGCTTCGCCGAGTACGAACGCATCGCCATCATCGACGCCGACGGCAGCTACCCCGCGGACCAGATTCCCAAGCTCGCTCAGTTGCTGGACCGCTACGACATGGTCGTTGGCGCCCGGACCAAGGAGGGCGCGGCCATCCCGCTGGTGCGTCGGCCGGCGAAGAAGTTCCTGAACTGGCTCGCCAGCTACCTGACGGGCACCCATATCCCGGACCTAAACTCAGGTTTGCGGATCTTCCGCAAGGCGCTCGCTCTGGAGTTCATCCACCTGCTGCCGTCCGGTTTCTCCTTCACGACAACCATCACGATGGCCGCGCTCAACAACAACTACCGCGTCCTGTTCGAACCGGTCGACTACTTCAAGCGCACCGGCCGGTCGAAGATCCGCCCGATCCAGGACACGCTGAACTTCCTCTTCCTGATCCTGCGGATGACGCTCATCTTTCGCCCGCTGAAGATCTACCTGCCTGTCGCGCTGGTGTTCTTCGTCCTGGGGATCGCCGTCTTCACGCTCGGCCTCAGCCTGGCTCACAAGGTCTTCGACAACACGGCGCTTGGTCTCATCCTGGTGGGCGTAAACGCCATGATGATCGGCATGCTCGCCGATCTGGTGAACGTCCGCTTGAGACGGTAGGTCCGTGTCCGGTCTGGCTGAGCCGGGGCGGCGAGTCGTCAGCGCGGCGGCCTGAGCGCCCCGCCGAGCATCTCTTCGTACAGCGCCAGGTACGCCTTCGCAGCCGATCGGTGTGAGTGGCGCGTCCGCACACGCTCCACCGCCGCCTCGCCCAGCCGCCGACGGAGCGCGGCGTCGTCCTTGAGCCTGACCAGGACACGCGCGAGCGCCGCGGCGTCGCCCTGAGGGAACATCAGCCCGGTCACACCCTCCTCGACGATCTCCGCCATCCCGCCGATCGCCGAGCAGACGACCGGGGCGCCGCAGGCTGAGGCTTCCAGCAGTGCCAACGGCGCCGCCTCAGAGACGCCGAGATGCTCGACCGACGGCAGCAGGAAGGCGTCGAGGTGCTGATAGATGCCGACTGTTTGCTGGTGAGGGACCGTGCCGCGGAACGTCACGCGACGCGTCTCGCGCATCAGCCCGAGCGTTCTGGCTTGCTGTTCCAGCTCGGCCCTCGCGGGACCGTCGCCGACGATCTCGAGCCTGATCGAGGCTGGCGCTCGGGCCAGCGCGTCAAGCGCGACGTGCAGGCCCTTCAACCGCTCCAGGACGCCGACGTACCCGAGCAGCAGTTCGCCCTCCAGCTCACCGCCTCGCGGTCGCTCACCAGGCGGCGCCGGGCGAAACTGGTCCGTGTTGACAAAATTCGGGATCACCCGCGCCATTCTGCCGGCGTCCGCGTGCGCGGTATCGGCGCGGGAGGCGCTCACGGCCGTCAGCAGCCTGGCTGCGCGGCAGGCGCACCGCTCTTCCCGGTCGTAGAACCGGGCCAGCAGTGCCCCGGCGAGCGAATTCATGAGTGATTCTGGCATCGTCTGGCGCAGGTAGCCGTGCACGGTCAGCGCGACCGGGACGTTGAGGGCCTTCGCGATCGGACGGAGGGCGTTGGCGGCGGCCACATCCATGCAGTGGATGACCCGCGGTCTGCCCCGGGCGCTCAGGACCAGTAAGCGGGCTGCGATCAGCGCCTGGGCGACAGCATAGAGACCGAGGGCGAGCGGCGGTGTGGTCGCCAGCGTCGACCGGGCCAGACGGTCCACGCCACCCCGCGCCATGAACTCCGCGGAGTAGCCGAGCGGCGTGAGCACTCCAACTCGCAGCTCGTGTTCGCGCAGCGCGGAGGCGAGTCCATTGACAAACGTCTGGAGCCCGCCGACGCGCGGCCGGACGGTCGTCGCGCTCAGCACGTCCGGCGGATAGGTCACTACCGAGCGGGCCTCGGCCGCGTTCTTCTGCCCAACCCAGACAGTGCCCATGCGATTCCCGCGAAGCCGACCACATAGATCAGCGGATCTTCTGGATACCGGTAACGCGGCACGCCGCCGACCAGTGCCGCGCTCAGCGCTACGAGCCCGAGCGTCGCCGCGGCGGGAAGGAGCACCAGCGCGCGAAGCGCGGGATGGCCTGCTGACGCGGCGTCAGCGTTATGTGGGGCTCCCACCTGGCAACCTCTCCACCCGGACCACACACCGAGGGTACAGCCAAGCAGGAACGTGATGGCCAGCGTCGGTCCCCAGGCGCCCGGCTGGAAGAGTCCGGCGAGCTGCTCCTGGAACGAGACGTCCAGGCCGTCGGGCGCGGCGGCTCGCTGGACCAGCGGGAGCGTGTCCACGTCCTCGTAGCCGTCGCGGACGGTGCGCTGGTTGCCGACCTGCGCGCGAAGTCGCTCTGGCGGCGTGGCCCAGAGCCGGACGAAGCGCTGCAGCGTTCCCGAGATGTAGTAGCCAGGATCTCGGCGGATCGCCTCGAGCGCCAGGTCGCGCATCAGGCGATCCGTCTGCGCTTCGCCAAGGCCAAGCTCTTTGCGCAGCCGCGTGAACACCGCCCGCCCCGACGTTCCGCGATCGACGGCTTCCTGGACGATCTGGCGTGCGCGCAGGCGCGCGGGATCCTGCTGGCTCTGGTCTAGCGTCGGGTCGTAGACGGTGAAGCCGCCACGGTCGTGTCGCGCGATGCGACCGACGAGCGTCTGGCCAAGGGCGCCGAGCTCGCTCGAGTCGCTCGAGGCTCGGCGGGCCAACGTCCAGGGTGCCAGAATGAGCGCGTAGCCGAGTACGACGGCACCGGTCAACACGGCCAGGCGTCGCCACGAGCATCTCATCAGGAGCAAGCCCAGTGGGACGAGTGCCAGCAGCGGTTGCGCCACCGGCCGCACGAGGGTCGCCAGGGCAACGCTCACCCCGGCCAGCACCGCCCAGCCGGCCCGCTCGGACGTCGAGGCTCTCACGGCGGCCAGCGCGGTGCCGACGACCGCCGCCGTGAAGAGCGTCTCAGTCATCATGAGCCGCTCATAGATCAGCAGGTTGCCGGCGACGGCTGCCGCGAGACCCGCCAGCAGCCCAACCTTCCAACCCGCGAGCTCCCGTCCCAGCAGGAACGTCAGCACGGCGGTTAGCACGCCGAGGCCGTGCTGGAGCAGCGCTAGCGGGCTCAGCTCCTCGCCAAGCAGCCGGAAGCTCGCGGCGGCCAGCAGTGGGTAACCTGGTGTTCTCTTGAGCGAGAGCTCGAATCCGCTGCCCCGGGACAGGTCGAGCGCAGGGCCGAGATAGGTCTCGCTGTCACCCGTGAGCAGGACCGGCGTGCCAGGCACGAACGCCAGCCGAACGGTGATCGCCAGGACTGCCACGGCGAGCGCCAGCCCGTCTCCCCTCATGGCCTGGCAGACGCGGTCTGGCGACTGCGCCGCGGGACTCCGAGCCGCCACAGCGTCAGGGTTGAGCTCACCAGGCCGCCGGCTACCAGGACCGAGATGCTCGGGTCCACAGGATACCGATATCGCTCGACCGGCCCGTCGAGGGCCGCGCTCGCCACGATCAGACCGATCGCCGCGAGCGCTGGAAGGAGTGCTGGGCGGGCTCGCGACGACGCGACCGCCGCCACGCATCCCAGGCAGAACAGGGTGAACGTCACTGGCGCGAAGTTGGCTGGCTCGTAGATGTCTGCCAGGCGGTGCGCCGTCGATCGCTCGCGGACCTCCCAGGCGGTCGGGTCGCCGACCAGCGCCGCGACCCGTGGGTTCCAGGGATTGACGTCCTTGTACTCCTTCCAGTGGTCGAGGAAGCGCTCCTCGACGCCAACGAAGATCTCGGCCGACATGCTGAGCGTCCCGCTCACGTAGCGCCACGGATCGCGCAGGATCGCCTCGGTGGCGATGTCGCGCAGCAACGCGTTGACCTCGAGGGGACCCAGGTCGAACTCTTCACGCAGCCGGCCGGCGATGACGCCATCAGAGCTGCGCTTATCGGCCAGCTCCTGGACGATCTGGCGTGCCCTGCTCTTCATCAGGCCGTCCTCGGTCGAGGTGACCCCCGGCTTGTAGAAGACGAAGCCACGATCGTAGTACGCCGTCCTGGCGATGAGCGTGCGGCCGAAGGTGCTGGAGGAGAGATTGCCCTGGACGACGTAGTTGCGGACCATCCACGGCCCCTGCACCAGCAGCATGCCCGCGCCAAGCGCAACGCTGGCGAACAGCGCCCCGCGCCAGCGCGGCAGGGACCGCGCGACGATCCCCGCGACCAGCAACGACGCCAGGAGCTGGGCGACTGGTCGCGTCAGCGCGGCCATGCCGAGCAGGATGCCGGCCAACAGAAATGGCCAGAGCTGGCTCACCAGGCGTCGGGTTGAGGAGCGGGGGTCTCTGGCTCCTAACTTGGGGGTCCGCCCGAGCGCCCAGACCGCGGCCAGCAGTGTGGCCGTGACCAGGCAGCCGAACAGCGCTTCGGTCATGACGTAGCGTTCGTAGATCAGGAGCGGCGCTGAGATGGCGACCAGCACCCCGGCGATCAGGCCCGAGACATGCCCGAAGGTCTTCTTACCGAGCAGGTAGGTCAGGCCGACAGTCACGACGCCAAGGAGGTGCTGAGTGAGCGCCAGGGCGCGGAGGTCCTCGCCGAACAGAAAGACGCTGCCGGCGATGAAGAAAGGATAGCCCGGCGTGCGCCTGAACCCCAGCTCGAACGGCAGGCCGTGCTCTAGAGACCATCCCGGGAAGAAGTAGCTCTGGCTATCCTTGCTCACAAATGCCGGGGCCCGGAAATGGAGCATCAGGCGTAGGAGCAGCGCTCCCAGCAGGAGCAGCGCTACCCAGAATGCCTCGCGGCGCAGCAGGCGCGACACCGCCGTCGATCTCACCTCACGATGCCCGCCGCGGCAGCGGCTCGACCGTCGAGGCCAGGTGACGCCCCACGCCTTTCGGCAGCCTCAGGCGCCGGAGGATGGCAGCCACGCCGCCCGCTGCCAGCACCGCCAGCGCGGGCTCCAATGGGACGCGGTACCGGATCGCGGGCCCGTCCAGGAAGGCCGATAGTCCGATCAGGAGGAGCACGTAGCCCATCGGCAGCAGGGCAAGGCGTCCGACGCTGGGAGTTCCGACCAGAAAGGCGCCGAGCGTCGCGAGCGGCAGCAGGACGAACGAGAACGTCGTCGGTTGGAACATGCCCAGGATTGTCTCGGCGATCGGCCGGTCGTGCTGCTGCGCGAACGAGACGGGCTCGACCAGGGGGTCGAGCTGATCGGGCCACTGCTCCTCCCAGCTCTTGTCCTGGCGCTGCTTCCATTCGCTGCGCGGCGAGATCTCGCTGCCGATCAGGAGCTGTCCGCTGAAGACGATCGAGTCGCGCAGGTACTCCAACGGCTTGCGGCCAATCGCCTCGAGCGCCGCGCTCCGCATGAGCTGGTCCGCCTGGGCGGGCGAGACTCTCAACTCCTGGATGACGGCATCCTGGTAGCCTCGAACCGAGCGGCTCGAGCGAATTGTCCTACGCTTGCTGTAGAGCAGCATGCGAGCACGAGCCTCGACGTCGTCTCGATCATCGTACGTCTCCGAGAGCCACTTCCAGTCGACGAAATCTTCCGGCGCGTATTTCACCGAGCGTGCGATCAGGCTGCGGCCAAGACCGCCCGAGGTGCTCGGGTCGCCGTGTTCGGACAGCATCCTGAGGCTCCAGGGGCCCATCACGACGGCAACTCCGAGCAGGAGGAACGCCGCTGACGAGAGCGCTCGCCGCCAGCGCGGCACGTGCAGCAGGATCGCCGCCAGGGCGAGCGCCACCAGCGCCTGGGCAATCGGTCGGGTGAGCGCCGCCAGTGCAAGCGTCGCTCCGGCCAGGGCGAACGCGGCGGCGCCGAGCCAGGACCTGCTCCCGTCCTCCGCTCTGAAGCGGTCGCCCTCGCGCCGACACAGCGCATACAGCAGAGAGAGCAGACTCACTGACAGCGCGCAGGTGAAGACGGCCTCTGACATGAGGTACCGCTCGTAGATCAAGAGCGGACCCGAGATGGCGACGGCCAGCCCGGCCAGCACGGCGGCCAGCGTGCCGAACAACCGCCGGGCAGCCAGATACGTCGCGGCAACGGTCGCTAGTCCGAGCAGGTGCTGCGCGAACGAGACCGCGTCGAGATCCTGGCCGAGCCAGCCGAACACTCCGCTGATGAACAGTGGGTAGAGCGGCGCGCGTCTGATCTCCGGGTTGAACCCGTTGCCGTTCAGCAGATCCCAGGCCGGCAGGAGGTAGCTCTGGCTGTCTCCTTCGAGAAACGTCGGCGCTCGAAACGCCACGGCGAGCCGCGCGAGCGAAGCAAAGGCGAGCAGTGCTGGCAGGACCGGTATCGTGCGCAGCCTCATCCCAGACTCTGACCCAGGTGGGAGGTTGCACTGCTCGGCTGGCTCCCCGAGGTCGCCGCGTCGGCTGATTCAGGGGCCGCTCTCGGCTGGGTCTCAGACGCGGCCTGGCGGCGCCGGGCGATCAGCCGGTAGGCCAGAACGACCGCGCTTACCGCGGCGAGAGCCATGTATGGGTCAGTCGGGTAGTGGTCGCGCGGGAGAGGGCCGTTGATCGCGGCGGAGGTCAGGAGCAGGATGAAGGTCGCCAGCCCCGGCAGGAGCAACAACCTGGCGGGCCCGCCCACTACGAACGCCAGGGTCAGCCCGAGGAACGACGCCAGTGGCAGCCACGGCGCCCAGAAGGCCGGCTGCCAGATGTTGGTGGCCGCCTCGACTCGCCCGCGCTCCTCGTTCTGGGCGTCGGTTGGATTTGCCAGCAGGTGCGCCGCGCGGTCGGGCCATTCGTCGCGGCTAACTCGGCGCCCCTGGGTCTTCCAGTCGTAGCCGACCCGGTCGTACTCAGCCTGGAAGAGCTGCCAGGTCATCGCCGCCGTTCCCTGAAGGTAGTACGCGGGCTGGCGCAGGATCACGTCCAGCGCGAGCTCGCGGTTCAGCCTCGCCAGCTCCGGATCGGACAGGTCCAGCTCAGATTGCAGCCGCCGAGCGATGGCGCCGCCCTGGAGACGATCTCGTTTCGCGTTCTCCACGATGCGGCGGGCCGCCGCGCGCGGCGCATCCTGCCCGCGTTCCGGCTGGCGCTCGTCGTAGAATACGAACCCGCGATCGTAGTACGCGGTGCGGGCGAGCATCGCCTGGCCTATCACCCCGGTCGTGCTGGCGTCTCCGTGCGACGCGGCGTTGTAGACAGCCCACGGAGCCAACAGAGCGACAAAGCCCGCGCCGAACGCGACGCTCCCCACGATCGTCGACCGCCAGCCCCACCCGCCTAGCAGCAGCGCCAGCGGCGCCAGCACGATCAGCGGCTGAGCGACCGGCCGGCAGAGCGCTGTCAGCCCCATCAGCAGACCCGCTCCCACGAGCAAGCTGGCCCGGGGCCGACCTGTGTTGCCTGCCGTCCCCTGTTCGGCGCGCGAGCGGCTGACCGCGAGGATGAGCGTGAGCAGGGTGAGCGCGAGCAGCGGAATGAACACACCCTCGGTCATCAGGTAGTGCTCGCCGACCAGCAGAGCGCCGTCCAGCGCCACGAGCGCCCCCGCGACGAGGCCGACCAGCCTGCCAACGGTCACCCGTCCGATGAGGTACGTCAGCGCCGCCGTGGCTGCTCCCAGGAGATGCTGCGTGGCGACGATTGCCGAGAGATCCTCTCCGAACAGCTTCAAGCAGGCAGCGATGAACAGGGGATAGACCGGAGTGCGCCGGAAGCCAACGTCGAAGCCTTGGCCGGTTACGAGGTCGTACGCTGGTAAGAAATAGCCGAGACTGTCCGGCGCCATGAAGACGGGGGCTCTGAAGACGATCTGAGCGCGCATGCCAAGCGCCAGAAGCGTCAGGAATCCGATGCCCAGCAGGTCCGCATGCTGCCTGGGCCACATCACCACGCCGGCGCTCATCCCACTGGAGCGCATCAGTTTGCCGGCTCCGGCGCTCGCAGCGGTCTCCCGGTCGCTTCAGGCTCGTCCGCCGCGCTCCTGCCCGACGATCGATTCGGGCGCCCACGGCGGACGAGCCAGCGGACGCCCTCGCAGGCGCCGAGGACGCCGGTCCCGACGAGCACCGCCAGGTAGGGGTCCGCGGGATATCGGTAGCGGGGCACGTAACCCACCAGCGCCGCGGACGGGGCCACGAGCGCCAGGATGACCAGGACGAGCAGCACCACGCCCGCGCGCCGCCTCGTGGCGAAGCCGGCCATCAGCCCGACCACGGCGAACGCCGTGAGCACGTACCGCCACGCGAACGGTTGGAAGATGTTGATGATGGCGCTCGCGTTGTTCTGCTCCAGCGTCTCCCGCGGCGTGGGGTCATCGAACAGGTGCCCGATAGATGGCTCTTCCTTCCAGTCCTGCTTCAGGTCCTCACCCTTTCGGATCGACCAGTGCGTCTTGTAGACCTCGGTCTCTCCCCACAGCAGGCGACGGAACTTGTTGTACGTTCCGGTGATGTACCGTTCTCGCTGGCCAAGGATGATCTCCAGCGCCGTGTCCTTCATCGCCCGATTGGCGTCGGCCTCATTCCAGTTGAACGTTTCGCGCAGACGATGGTTGATGACGCTCGGCCGGATATCCCGCTGCATCAACCGCAGAATCAGGACGCGGGCGTCGGTCCGCGTCTGATCGCGGAATGGCGAAGGGCTCGACGGATCGGGAATGCTGAACCCCTCGTCATGGCGAATGATCCGCCCGGTGAGGGTCTGGCCGAGCGCCCCAGCCGACTCGAACGAGCCCTGTGTCAGGTAGTTGCGGGCCATCCAGGGGAGGAGGACGATCGTCAGACCGACACCCACGACCAGCGTGCCGATCGCCGCGGCGCGCCAGGATCGCCACGCCAGCAACAACGTGAACGGGACGGCCACGATCGCCGCCTGGCCGATCGGGCGGACCAGGCCGGCCAGGCCGAGCACGAGCCCGGCGGCCAGCAGGTATCCCAGCCGCGAGCGGCCATCGGGTCGCCTCAACCCATGGACCAGCAGCAGCGCGAAGCCGAGCAGGATCGGCGTGAACAGCGCTTCTGCCAGGATGTAGTGCTCGAACAGGATCAGCGGTCCGCTCAGGGCGACCAGCAGGGCTGCCAGCAGCCCGATCCACCGATTGATGAGCGTGCGACCCAGCAGGTAGGTCAGCAGAACCGTGGCGACGCCCAGCAGATGCTGGACGAAGGTCAGTGCGTGCAGCTCCTCGCCGATCCCCGCCACGACCGCGGCGATGAACAGCGGATAGATCGGCGTCCGTTTGAACGCCAGCTCGAAGCCGTTGCCGCGGGCAAACTCGAAGCCAGACTCGAAATAGGTGATGCTGTCGTGCACCACCAGGACCGGGGCGCGGAAGGCAAACGCTAGACGCGGCACCAGGGCGACGATCAGCAGGAGAAGGATCGCTAGGCGGTCAGGGTGCCGCCCGGCGGCGCCGCGAAGCGACGCCAGGAGCGCCGCTGGGCGCCCAACGCTTCGTGTCAATGGGAGCCGCCTCCGCCTGAACCGGGCCGGTTGCACAACCGGGCCAGCCTACCATAACGGAGCGCTTCTCTCAGGGTCAAGGCCGCTCCATCGACCACGCTGAGCGGCCGACTTACCGGCTTGATGGGAGTGAGAGAGCCGGGTCTCTCGCCAGTGCCATGCGTCGTCGCGCGAGCCCGATGAGCTCGGCGACGCCTCCCACCGCGAGCGCGGCCAGGAGGGGCTCTGCCGGGAAGCGGTAACGCTGGACGGGGCCCACCAGGGCCACCGCCACGAGCACCAGCGTCGCGGCCCAGAGCGCCGGCAGCAATGCCTCCCAGCGGCGCCGGCCGTCGCTCGGGAGGATCAGCGGCAGCAGGATGCCCACCAGCGCCAGGAGGCTCACCAGCGGTCCGGCGCGGCCCAACTGAAAGCCGACGAGCTGCTCCGCGCGGCCGAATTGTCGCTCCTGAACCGGGTCGGGCGGCCCGAGCAGCCGCTTGATCGACGGGTAGGCTTCCCACTCTTCCCGGCTGCCCGCGTCCCGCCGCGTGTCCCAGTATTCCCGCGGTCGCTCGGGCCAGCCGCCAGTCAGCGCGACGAAATTCAGGAGCGTCCCGTGCAGGAAGTACGCCGGCTGGTGGATGATTGCCTGTACAGCGAGATCGCGCATCAGCAGGTTTGCCTGCTGGTCCGTCACGCCGAGGCTCTGGGTGATCCGCCGGCGGAGGGGCGTGATAAAGCTGCCGCGCTCCGCGGCGTCCTGCATCAGCTCCCGCGCCTTCTGGCGCCTGGGGTCTGGATCGGGCGCCATCGTCGTCGGGTCCCAGAAGGTGAAGCGGTCGTGGCGCACCGTCCGGCCGACGAGCGTCTGGCCGGGCACCCCGTCGATACTGAGTCGCTCGTGCTGCAGGGCGTTGCGAACGCTCCAGGGCACCAGGACTGCGCTGACACTCACGGCGAACACCACCGTCGTCACGAACCAGCGCTTCAACCCGGGCCGTTGGAGCAGGAGCAGGACAGGCAGGACTGGCAACAGGGCGAGACCGATCGGTCTTGCCAGCGCGGCCAGCGCCAGGGTCATGCCACTTGACGCCAGGCACACAGCCTGCCACCGGTCGAGCGACGTCCGCTGCAGCGCCACGACACCCAGCAACGCGCTTGCCGCGATGAGCGTCGTGAAGAGCGGCTCGGCCATGACGTTGTGCTCGCTAAGGACCTGCGAGCCGCTCAGCGCGACGAGCAAGCCGGCGGCCAGGCCCGCCCAGCGGCCAAACAGCCGGCGAGCGAGCAGCGCCGCGAGCACGGCGGTAGCCACCCCAAGCAGGTGCTGCGCCAGGGCCAGCGCGAACAGATCCTCACCGATGGTGGAGACGACGCCAGCGATGAAGAGCGGGTACAGCGGCGTGCGGCGGAGATCGAGGTCGAAGCCAAGCCCTCGCGCGAGCTGGTAGCCGGGCCAGAAGTAGTTCTCGCTGTCGCCGATGATGAACATCGGAGCTCGGAACAGGAACGCCGCGCGGAGCACGAGGGCGACCAGGGCAACGAGCGCTACGCTCAACCACGACCCACGATCTCCCTCGAGCCAGGCTCTCGCCCGCGCCGGCCAGCGGGATGTGGCCAGATGAGCGGGGACGGACTGCGTCGCGGCGGCGTTCACGGTCAAGACGTGACAGCATAGCCACCAGCTCGAAGAACCAGCAAGGTGTGCTGGCGAAGCGCCCCCGTCCCGTCAGTCGAGGGGATGTCCCCGCCCGACGTTGTACGCCTGGTCAGACCTCTGCCAGGGAACCCCCACCGGAGCGGGCCCCGCTGGTCTGGCCGCGGTGAGGGAACCTTCCAACCGGTCTCCCTTGGCGGGGGAGAACGAGACTCCCGCTGACAGGCAGGCTCGCGGGAAGACGAAGCCCCAGCCACCGCTCCCCGCGGCGGGGGGAGGAGCGGTGGGGAGAAAAGGGAGCAGATGGAGTCAGGGGCTGCTCAGCGCGATAGGCTCAGGGTCTCGGATTGGCGTATGGCGTTGGCGTGAAGAAAGGGCGCGGCGTGGCGATGGCTGGCGGCGCTCCCGGGGTGGTGGCCGAGGTGCCTGGTGTCGCGCCGGCGCCGGGCGCGGTCTTGTCGCCTGGCGCCGGCGTCGTCTCGTCGGGCTGGATTGGACCGGTCAGGCGGTAGAGGCGCCATCCCTGATCCGGCTTGACGATCAGCTCGTACTCCAGCTCGGCGAAACTCGCGCCCTTGTCGAACAGCTCGGGGAAGCGTCGGTTCACGGCATCGAGCGTGCCCTTCTCGCCGCGAGGCGTCCAGGCCAGAATGTGCGTCACTCTTCCGCTCGGCTCGGCCAGCACCTTCTGGTAGTCGTCGTCCACCTCGAGCGCGAACTTCTTCGGATCGCCGGAGAGCATGACGATGTCGTAGGTTGTCAACTCGTCCGTGAGGATGCGCACATCCTTCGGCATCGCGGCGATATGTTCGGCCAGCGGACGGCCGGGTTGGCCGGGTGCCGCGTCGCCGGTGAGCATCATGTGCAGCGCGGTGCGGTCCTGTTGCTCGCCAATGGTGTAGTTCCAGATCCACACGGAGGTCAGATACGGCGTGATCAGGAATGACAGGACCAACGCCAGGCGCCCCAGCCGGTGGCTCGTGGAGTCCTCGTTCAGCTCGCGCCAGGCCATACCGGTCAGCAGCACCGCCATCGGGATAATCGGCATGAAGTAGCGCGGCTGAACGGCCAGCTTGTTCAGGTAGATCATCACATACATGATGGCCGGCAGGACGAGCGACAGCGCCACCATCAGGGCAGGTATCGAATCCCGTCGTCGCCAGGCGCGCACGAAGAGGAACGGCACGAGCGCCAGGAGCGGCAGGTAGAGGGCCGCCGTGTACACGAAGACGAACGCCAGCTTGCCGAGTCCGTCCGGCAGCGTGCCACGAAGAACCTGAGACTCCACCGACGTCACGAGGCCGACGGCTGCCAGAGGGCTGGAGAGGAAGTAGAACGGGTTCCCCAGGATGAGCCAGTTGAAGTAGCACCACAGCAGCACGGAGTAGGCCACCGGCCCGGCGTACGCCAGGAGGGAGGCCTCGATCCGCGGCGGCTCCTCTCGCAGGCGCCGGATAATGATCGCCACGCAGAAGAAGATCGCCAGCGCGCCAGCCTCGTAGCGCGTCATGATGGCCCAGGCTGTTCCGAGCGCCATGACCATCAGCGCGGTGAACCGACCGCTCTCGAGCCAGGAGAGGAACGACCACGCTGCCACAAGCAGCCCCAGGATGAAGCAGCTCTCCGCCATGCCGTTCGCGGCGTAGAAGAGAACCTGCGGGTTCAGCCCGTAACAGATGGCTCCCAGGGTTGACCAGCGATTGGCCATGCCCATCCGACAGAGAATGCGATAGACCAGCAGGACGTTGATCGCGCCGATGACTGCCGTGCTAATGTTCGAGGCCAGCGCGTCCGCCATCGCCAACGGCTTGATCATCGCGAACGGGTAGATCGTCATCGTGTCGAGCGGTGGCCAGATGAAGCCGATGTCCGCGAGCGCTGGACGGCGCGCGTTGATCGCGATGAACGCCTTGGCGGTCC
>JADZDV010000114.1 GCA_020850915.1 Chloroflexota bacterium
ACACCGAGCCCCAGGCGTACTCGCCAGAGGGCTAGGACGCCGCCAACCTGATCATCGCCGCGATCAAAGCCGGCAAGAAGGACCGGGCCGGTGTCCTGGAGTACGTCAAGCAGGCCAAGTTCCAGGGCGTCGCGAAAGCCTATTCTTTCCAGTCCAACGGCGAGCTCAATGGCACGACGATGCACCTGTACAAGGTAGCCGACGGCAAGATCAAGTGGCTCGGAGTCTCGGACGACCTGTTGAAGTGACGCGGAGGCCGTGCAGCCGGTGGACCGGTGGGGCCCGCGGCAGATGAGCGGATTCAGGGTCTGAGATGTCCTGTGTGAACAGCCTCGAGGCGCAGTTTTTTTCGAGCCTCCTGTACGGGCTGACGCTCGGCTGCATCTACGCGCTGTTCGCGCTGGGCTACAGCATGGTGTACGGCGTGCTTGGCCTGATCAATTTCGCCCACTCCGAAGTGTTCATGATCGGCAGCTTCGCCGCGCTGGGCGTCCTGGTGGTCCTGACGCCGGTGATCCAGGCCGGGCAAGTCCCGCTCATCCTGGCGCTCAGCGTGGCGGCGTTGGTGGCGATCCTCGTTGCAGGGGTCGCCGCCGTCGCCCTCGAGGTGGTGGCCTACCGACCGCTCCGCATCCGCAACGCGCCACGACACGCGGCGATGATCTCGGGAATGGGCGCCAGCATCTTCCTGCAGGAAGTTTTCGCCATCAAGTTCGGCCGGAACATCCTAGCCTTCCCGGAAGTCTGGCCGTCGACGCCGCTCCTGCAGATCGGCGACGGACTGTTGACCAACAAGATGCTGGTGATCGGCGCCTCGACGATCGTGATGCTGCTGGTGGTGGACTACGTGGTGGGCTCCACGCGGATCGGCCGGGGTATCCGCGCGATGGCGCAGGAGCCGCGGGCCGCGATTCTCACCGGGGTCGACGTCTCAACCGTCGTGCTCATTACGTTCCTGATCGGCGGGCTGTGTGCCGGGCTGGGTGGGTTCCTGTACGGCATGTACTACACCAAGACGGTGTACTACGTCGGGTTCGTGCCTGGCATCAAGGCCTTCGCGGCGGCGGTGCTGGGAGGGGTAGGCAACATGCGGGGAGCGGTGCTGGGCGGTCTGACGCTCGGTCTGATGGAGAACTTCGGCGTGGTCTGCATCCCGACGCAGCTCAAGGACGTGATCGCCTTCGGCGTACTGGTCCTGGTGCTGCTCTTCCGCCCCAGCGGTCTGTTTGGCCAGAGGCTGGCCGGGCGATGAGAGCGCGGCTGGCGGTCCGCCTGCGCAAGCTCGATGGCGATACGTTCGAAACCGCCGTGGTGGCGGTGGTGCTGGTCCTCGCTGCCGTCTTCGGCCTGCGAGTCTTTGGCGTCGGCTCGTCGTACTGGAGCTCGGTGCTGGTGCTGGGCGGTATCTACGTGCTGCTGGCGCTCGGGCTCAACGTGGTCGTCGGCTACGCCGGCCTGCTCGATCTCGGCTACGCCGGCTTCTGGGCCATCGGCGCCTACACCACCGGCGTGGTGACCGGGAAGGCGCCGTTCCACCCCTTCGAGCTCAGCATCTGGTGGGCGATCCCGGTCGCGGTGGTCGCCGTTGTGTTGAGCGGCATGTTCCTGGGCGTCGCGACACTGCGCGTCCGCGGCGATTACCTCGCCATCGTGACCCTTGGGTTCGGCGAGATCGTGCGGATCCTGGCGAACTCCTGGGACGGTCTGACCAACGGGCCGGCCGGCATCACCAACATCCCGCACCCGGTCCTGGGCGGGCTGGACTTCGGGCTCGATCCTCGCCCCTATATCGGGTTGCTCTGCGTGCTGATCGGCATCATGATGGTGGCCATCTCGCGCCTCTGGAACTCGCGGATTGGCCGCAGTTGGATGGCGGTCAGGACCGATGAGGACGCGGCGGAAGCGATGGGGGTGCCGTCGTTCCGAATGAAGCTCCTGGCGTTCGCGACCGGCGCCGCCACCGCCGGACTGGCCGGCGTCCTGTACGCCTCGTACGTCGCCTACATCACGCCCGGGAATTTCGTCATCACGGTCGCCATCCTGATCCTTGCCGCGGTCGTCCTCGGCGGGATGGGCCGCATGAGCGGCGTCGTGCTCGGGGCGCTCGGCGTGGTCGCGCTGCCAGAGGTCTTCCGCGACTTCGAGCAGGGCCGCTTCCTGATTTTCGGCGCGGTCCTGGTGGTCATGATGATCGTCCGGCCCCAGGGGCTGCTGCCGGCCCGGGCGCGGAGATACAACCTGGATGCCCTCCCCGAGACGCCGACGCCGATCGCGCTGGGGCAGGGCGTGATGATTCCGCCGGCTGCTGGCGGGAGTGAAGAGGCGAGCGACTCGCCCCTCCGGCTGCTGGAGTGTCGGGACGTGGTGCGCCGGTTCGGCGGACTGACTGCGCTCAATGGCGTCAGCTTTGGAGTTCAGCGGGGCGCGATCTTCGCGATCATCGGCCCGAACGGTGCCGGCAAGAGCACGCTGTTCGATCTCATCGCTGGCATGCGCCCGCCAAACGCCGGCCAGATCTGGTTTGACGGCCGCTCGCTGGCTGGCCGCGCGCCGCATGACATCACCCGCCTGGGGATCGCCCGCACATTCCAACTGATCCGCCTGTTCGGCGCCAGCTCGGTGGCCGAAAACGTGCTGGTGGGTGGCGACGCGCACCCCCGGGCCTCCGCCCTGGACGCCGTCCTCCGGACCCCGCGCGAGCGCCGGGCCGAGCGCGGCGCGCTCGAGTCGGCGCGGGACATTCTCGACTTCTGCGGCATCCGCGCGCTGGCGAACGAGGCGGCCGGGAACCTCTCCTATGGTGACCAGCGGCGGGTGGAGATCGCCCGCGCCCTCGCAACCCGCCCGCGGTTGCTCCTGCTCGACGAGCCGGCTGCCGGTATGAACCCGCGCGAGAAGTACGGCCTGATGGCCCTGATCCGTGCGGTCCGTGATGCCGGTATCACGGTGGTCATCATCGAGCACGATATGAGCATGATCATGAATCTGTCGGACGAGGTCCTGGTCCTCGACCATGGCGTGGTCATAGCCGATGGCCTGCCGGAGCAGGTGAGCCGCGATCCGACGGTCGTCGAGGCCTACCTCGGAGCGGACGTCGCATGAGCTCGATCGCCGCCACGGCGACCGCGTCACTCCAGCCCCCGACTGACGAACTGGTCCTCGAGGTCCACGGTCTCAAGGTCCGCTACGGTCCGATCGAGGCCGTGCACGGGATCGACCTGGAGGTGCGCCGCGGCGAGATCGTCACGATCATCGGCGCGAACGGGGCGGGGAAGACGTCCACGCTGCTGGCCATCTCTGGCGTTCAGCGGGCGACGGCCGGCGTGGTCCGATTCCTCGGCCAGGAGATCCAGGACCTGCCCGGCCACCGCATCGCGGCGATGGGGCTGGGGCATGTCCCGGAGGGGCGGCGCGTCTTTCCGCGCATGTCGGTCTGGGAGAACCTCGCGATGGGCACCTACGCCCGGCGAACGGTGCCGTCGGCCGAGGACCTCGAACGCGTCTTCAAGCTCTTCCCCGTCTTGAAGGAGCGCTTACGGCAACTGGCCGGAACCCTGTCCGGCGGCGAGCAGCAGATGCTGGCGATCGGCCGCGCGCTGGTGGCGCGACCACAACTCCTGTTGCTCGACGAGCCCTCGATGGGCCTGGCGCCCCGCCTGGTTGCGACCATCTTCGCGCTGATTCGGGAGATCAATGCGGCCGGGGTGACCATGCTGCTCGTCGAGCAGAACGCCCGGATGGCCCTCCGGGCCGCCGATCGCGCATACGTGCTTGAATCTGGCGCCGTCACACTGCAGGCCCCGGCGGAAAGCCTGCTCGACGACGACGCGGTTCGCGCTGCCTACCTGGGGGCGCCGGCTGAGGCTCCAACAAGCCCACCGCCGTAGCGGCCCGGCCCGCTTTTCGCCCGGTGGTGACCACAATCCTGGAGGATCCCGAACGTGCCGAGGTTCAGTCGCAGCGGTCAGACCTGGATTCTCGATCGGTTCGTCCAGACGCTAGGCATCGATGCGCTCATGCCCGAGGTCATGTTGCTCTTCGCCAGCCCGGTTATGGGCTTCAACCCGGCCGATCTGGCGCGGATCGTTGAGCGCACCCGCGGCGTCGCGAGCATGCGGCGCGAGTACGAGCGCGCGGCTCGCCGGCGCGAGGCGATCGCTCGTGAGGCTGAAGCGAGCAACCACACCGCGACCGCCCGGCGCAACTACCACCAGGCGGCGCTGTTCTACGGTCTTGCCCAGTACACCATCCAGCAGGATGGCAGCTCACTCAAGGCGTCGCTCCACCGTCAGAGCCAGGAGTGCTACGCCGGGGTGATCAGGCTGGCCACGAGTCCAATCGAGAAGGTGGAGATCCCCTTCGTGGATGATCCCCCCTACGCCGCGGGCAGTTTCCCGGCCCTGCTCCACCTGCCCGCCGGCCAGGGCCCCTGGCCATGCGTGATCTTCATCTGCGGTACGGACATGTACAAGGAGCAGGTGCCCAACCCGGAGGACAACATCTTCGCCAAGCGGGGGCTTGCCTGCCTGACGATCGACGGTCCCGGCCAGGCTGAGAGTCTGCTCCGGGGCCTGAAGGTTCGCGTCGAAACCTGGAACTACGAGCGCGCGGTCAGTGCCGCGATCGACTATCTGGAGCAACGGCCCGAGATCGATCGCGAGCGGATCGCGGTGATGGGCGTCAGCACCGGCTCCTACTGGGCGCCACGCGCCGCGATCTGGGAGGCGCGGCACCAGAACCGGATCAAGGCGTGCGCCGGGCTGATGGCCGACTGGGAGACTGGCTTCGTGACCGAGTTCGAGTTTGCCCAGCCCAACTTCAAGAGCAACTACATGTACATGGCCGGCGAGCAGGACGAGGTCCGCTTCGACGAGCTCGCCCCGCTCCACACCCTGGATGGCTTGATCCAGGAGGTGACCTGTCCGGTCCTGATGGCGCTCGGCGAGTTCGACGAGCTGTGTGGCGTCGAGCAGGTCGAGCAGATCATGCAACAGGTCAGAACGCCCCACGAGCTGCGCGTCTACGAGAACGAGTTCCACCCGATGGGGGGCGTCGCCATCGAGGCATGGGGGGGCGCGCTAGACTGGATCGGCGATCGGCTGGCCGGTCGCCCGGCCGAGCCGGAGGTCCGCCGGTTCGTCGAGAAAGCGTAATCCCGGACGGCCTTGGGCCGAGCGGCGCATGCTCGGGCGTGGTGTGTCGAACGCCGGGCGCGGCCCAGGTCGGGGGCTCGGGGTTGGCGATGGTCAAACCAACACGGCCACCTCTGGTTCGGGAACGCGTGGGATCGCGCGCTACGGGTGTGTGAACCGTGCCAGCGATGCTCCGGCCGGTGCGAATTTGGTTGACGAGCACTCCTTGTCCGCCCAAAGCTCCGACAACCCGTCTGCGTCTCAGCGCGCCTTGCCGGGCAGCGCTGCCCGACGTTGTACCACGAGGAGGTGCGATCGTCATGGTTCGAGGGCGTTTCTGGTATCCACCTGAGCTCCAGTGACTTCCAGTTGCGCCAACGGGCTGCCGAGTCGGCCAGTTCCTGTTCCTGTCGGCGCAGGTCCCGCGAGACCTCGAGACGGGCGCGATGGTTCGCGAGCTGTGGGAGCTCCCGGCGGATGCGCAGGAGAAGCTCGTCACCGGCTTCGAGCACCGGGACGGGCGCGAAGGCCCAATCAAAGCTCA
>JADZDV010000115.1 GCA_020850915.1 Chloroflexota bacterium
CGCCGATCTAGGCAACCACCGCGTCCAGAAGCTCTCGCCCGCCGGCCAGCCGCTGGCCCAGTGGGGCGGCTTCGGCGCCGGCCCCGGCCAGTTCTCAGAGCCGCTGGGTATCGCGCTCGACGGCCAGGGCACTCTCTACGTAGCGGACGGTGGCAACCACCGGATTCAGAAGCTCTCCCCCGCCGGCGAGCCGCTGGCCCAGTGGGGCGGCCCTGGCAGCGGGCCGGGCCAGTTCCAGAACCCGCGCGCCGTCGCTCTGGACGCGCAGGGCAACCTCTACGTGGCGGACGTCGGCAACCACCGGGTTCAGAAGCTCTCGCCTGCCGGTCAGGTTCTCGCTCAGCTCGGCGGTCCTGGCGATGGTCCGGGCCAACTGAGCGAGCCGCGCGGGGTCGCGGTAGACGCGCAGGACAACGTCTACGTCGCCGATACTGGCCACCATCGAGTCCAGAAGCTCTCCCCGAGCGGCCAGCAGCTCGCCCAGTGGGGCTCGACGGAGGCGAAGGACGACGCGACGCCCCAGTTCGACCAGCCGACCGCCCTGCTGCTCGATCCGCTGGGCAACCTCTACGTGGCCGACATCGGCGAGGCGCCTCCGATCCAGAAGCTCTCCCCCGCCGGCCAGCGTCTGAGCCAGTTCGGCAGCCCCGGCTTTGGCCCCGGCCAGTTCCAGAGCATCTTCGGCCTCGCTCTGGATGGCGAGGGCAACCTCATCGTGGCGGACACGGACAACCATCGCCTCCAGAAGCTCTCGCCGGCTGGCGAGCCGCTGGCCCAGTGGGGCAAGCCCGTGACGGAGCCCGGCCAGTTTTTCAGCCCGCGGAACGTCGCCGTGGACGGTCAGGGGAACCTCTACGTGGCGGATGCCGGCAACGATCGCATCCAGAAGCTCTCCTCCAGTGGCCAGGTGAGCGACGAGTACGGCGAGACCGGCGACGGACCCGGCCAGTTCAACAACCCCTCCGGCATCGCCGTGGACGACCGCGGCAGCCTCTACGTAGCCGACACGGATAACGACCGCGTTCAGAAGCTTTCCTCGAACGGCAAGCCGCTGGCTCAGTGGGGTGGCGCGGGCAGCGGGCCCGGCCAGTTCCAGCGCCCGCACGCCATCGCGCTAGACGGCAAGGGCAACATCTACGTGGCTGACGCTCGCAACCGCCGCATTCAGAAGCTCTCGCCGAGCGGCGAGCCGCTGGCTCAGTGGGGCGGCCGCGGCACCGGTCCCGGCCAGTTCGTCTCCCCGTCCGGTGTTGCGCTGGACAGCCAGGGCAACATCTACGTCGCCGACACCGGCAACCATCGGCTGCAGAAGCTCTCCCCCACCGGTCAACCCCTTGCCCAGTGGGGCGCGGCCGGCTCCGAGCCCGGCCAGTTCGCCTTCCCCTTCGGCGTCGCGGTCGACGGCGACGGCAACGTCTACATCGCCGACACCCGCAACGACCGCATCCAGAAGCTCTCGCCCACCGGCCAGCCGCTCGCGCAGTGGGGCAAGAAGGGCGTCCTGCCCGGCGAGCTCCAGTCCCCGCAGGGCCTGGCCGTCGACCGACAGGGCAACGTTTACGTCGCCGACAGCTTCAACGACCGCATCCAGAAGCTCTCACCCGGCTCCAAGTCGTAGCGCGGCCAGAGCAACGGGCGCCTGTAGGTCCTCGAGTCTCCCATGCAGCCCGGTAAGCGATGTCATCCCGACCCCCCTGTCATCCCGACAAAGGAGGGATCACCCGGTGGGAGACTGGTGGATGGAGCTGGACCAACCACCCTACGGTGTCCCGCATGGATAGCTCCGGGATGGTCGCGCGCAACTGCGTGATCCCTCCTTCGTCGGGATGACAGGGTGGGTTGTGGCCTCGCTCTGGATACCAGGCCAGATCGCCTGGCGCCTCGGTACCCGCCGGATTGGGGGAGTTCCGCGGAAGAATGTCTCACGTGAAACAGTTTCGGCGACCGATCCCCACAGCTTCGGGCGCGGTTCCCGAGCAGACGCCATAATTCGCTCCCAGTCCTCGGTGGTACTGCTAGCTAACCAGGAAAGCGAGGCCGTGAGATGGCGGAGTCCAGGATCTTGATTCGCGGCGGCAGCGTGGTGACGCTCGACCCGTCTATCGGCGACTTCGGGCGAGGCGACGTGCTCGTTGAGGGCGAGACGATCGCCGCCGTCGGACCGCGCGTTGAGGCCTCCGACGCGGAGGTCGTGGACGCCACGGACATGGTCGTGGTACCAGGCTTCGTGGATAGCCATCGCCACACCTGGCAGGCGGCCCTGAGAGGGGTAGCGGCGGATTGGGCCATCGACGAGTACTTCCGCGAGATCCTGGGTAGCTTCGGGCCGGTCTACCGCCCGGAAGACGTCTTCGTCGGCAACCTGGCGGGGCTGGCCGAGGCGCTCGACGCCGGCATTACGACCATTCTCGACTGGTCGCACATCATGAACTCGGCCGAGCACGGCGATGCTGCCGTGGGCGCCCTCGAGCAGTCCGGTCTGCGCGCGGTGTTCGCGTACGGCCTGCCCCGCGTGGTGGAGCCGGAGCAGCACGCTGCCAGCCGGGCGGATCACGCGGCCAGGATCGAGCAACTGCGGGGACGCCACTTTGCTGAAGAGCACGGGCGTATCAGGCTGGCACTGGCGCTCCCAGCTCCGGAGCGGCTACCAGCTCGTCTGACGGCTGACGACCTGGCGCTCGGACGGCAGCTCGGGCTGCGCAGCAACCTGCACGTCGGCATCGGGCACTACGCCCGCCAGCATGCCGTGATCGAGGAGCTCGATCAGCTCGGGGCGCTGGGGGCAGATGTGATGTACGTCCATTGCAACTCCCTCTCTGACAGGGCGCTGGACCTGATTGCCGCGAGCGGCGGCGCGGTCTCGATCTCACCTGAGAGCGAGCTCCAGATGGGTCATGGCTTTCCGGCCACCGGCCGTTTGCTGGCGCGGGGGATTCGGCCGAGCCTGAGTATTGACGTTGTCACGGCTGTCGCCGGCGAGATGTTCACCCAGATGCGGCTTGCGCTCCAGGTGGAGCGAGCGCTGGCGCACGAGAAGGCGCTTGGCCAGGGACGCTCGGTAGACCATCTCGAGCTGAGCGCGCGCGAGGTGTTGGAAGTCGCCACGGTCCAGGGCGCCAGGGCGCTTGGCCTGGCGGATCGCTGCGGGACGATCACCCCCGGCAAGCAAGCCGACCTGGTCCTGCTTCGCTGTGACCGCCCCGGCACGCTGCCGGTCAACGACCCGGTGGTCACGGCCGTGCTGTTCGCCAACGTCGGGAGCGTCGACACGGTGCTCGTCGCGGGTCGAATCCTAAAACGACGCGGAGAGCTCGTGGGTATCGGCCTCCCACGCCTGCGCCAGCAGCTCGTCGAATCGCGCGATGCGCTGTTCGCGCGGAGCGGTCGCAGCCGCGCACACTGAGCCCGTTTCGGGGTACCCAGAGCCATGCCCGCGGCCGTCGTGTCAGGGAACCCGCTACGAACGGGCTCGCGGATGGCGCTCAGGTGTCCCCGGCATGCTCCTCGTGCTCAACGGCCCGCACCCGCTCCAG
>JADZDV010000116.1 GCA_020850915.1 Chloroflexota bacterium
CGGACCGCTGCTGGCATGCCGCGATCGACTGCTGAACCGCGGTGCTGCGTGGCTACCCGGCCTGCCGCCCGTGCCCGCGATCGCCGGGCCGCGCGTCTCGACCCTGCTCGCCGCCTGGGCTGCCGACGACGCTCCGGGCGTCGAGGCGGCCGCCGCGACGCTCGCCGGTCTGGGGCCGGGGCTCACACCTTCAGGAGACGATCTGCTCGCCGGCCTCTGCGTCGCCATGGCGCGGGTCTGGCCCGGCGACTGGCGCCCGCTCGCCGCCGCGATCGCCCGCGGGTCGCTCGAGCAGACGACCACCATCGGGGCAGCCCGGATTCGCTACGCGACGGAAGGCGAGCTGGACGAGCGTTCGGAGTGCGCACTGGCGGCGCTGCTGGGCGGCCCCGATCAGGCGCTCGAACGGGCCGTTCGGGAGTTGTTAGCATTCGGCCACAGCTCCGGCCTGGACACGCTGGTCGGGCTCGTGCTCGGGCTCGACCTCGCGCTCTCCCGCTGGACGGACGAGTAGCCACCTGGCCCAGGCACTGTCACCTCCGAAAGGCTCGGTCTTGACGGCTCCCATCTTCACCGGACGCCCGACCACCCTGGCCATGAACGGCATGGTCGCCAGCCCGAACGCGCTGGCCAGCCAGGCCGGTCTGCGCATCCTCCAGGCCGGCGGGAGCGCCGTGGACGCGGCGATCGCCACCAGCGCCACGCTCGCCGTTCTCTACCCCCACATGGCCGGGCTGGGAGGCGACCTCTTCGCCCTGGTCTACGACGCCGCCAGCGGCCGCGTCTCGGCCTTGAACGCGAGCGGTCGCGCGGCGGCGCGCGCCACGATCGACTGGTACCGCGCCAGGGGGCACCGGCGCATCCCCGCCCGCGGCCCGCTCGCCGCCCTGACGGTACCCGGCGCCGTGGACGGCTGGGGCGAGCTACACGCCTGCTTTGGACGACTCGACCTCGAGCAGATTCTCGAGCCCGCCATCGGCCACGCCGCGAACGGGGCGCCGGTCGGCAGGAGCCTCGCGCTCTGGTGCGCGCGGGACCTGGAGGTGATCAGCCAGCAGCCAGCGTGCGGCTCGATCTACCTGAGTGCCAACGGCCAGCCGTGGCGCTTCGGCCAGGTGCTCCGCCAGCCGGGCCTCGAGCGCTGCCTGCGCGAGATCGGGCGACGCGGCTGCCGCGCGCTGTATGACGGCCCACTCGCCGAAGAGGTCGCGGGCGCCGCGTCGCAAGCCGGCGGCCCGCTCACCGCCGAGGACTTCGCACGTCACACCTCCACCTGGGTCGAGCCGATCCAGGGCTTCTACCGGGGCCAGACGGTCTACCAGATGCCGCCGAACACCCAGGGCATGGCCGCCATCGAGATCCTCCAGGTTGCCGACGGCTGGGACATCGCCGAATTTGGCGAGGGCACCACCGCCTACTACCACCATCTCGTCGAAGCCACGCGCCAGGCGTTCCTCGATCGCGACCGCTACCTGACCGATCCCTCCTTCTCGGAGATCCCCCTCGATCGGCTGCTCTCGGCGGAGCACGCCGCCACGCTTCGCGCCCGGGTGGACAGCTTCCGCGCCGGCGGCGCTCGGCCAAGCACTGCCGGCGGCGACACGACCTATCTGTGCGCGGCCGACCGCGACGGCAACCTTGTCTCGTTGATCCACAGCATCTACTGGGATTTCGGATCGGCGTTCATCGCGGGCGACACGGGCATCATCCTCCAGAACCGCGGTGCCTTCTTCTCGCTGGACCCGGAGCACCCTAACCGCCTCGAGCCGGGCAAGCGCACCTTCCACACCCTCATCCCCGCCATGCTCGCGCGCGAGGGCACGCCCTGGCTGGCCTACGGCTCGATGGGTGGCGAAGGACAGCCCCAGACCCAGGCCGCGCTTGTAACGCGGATCGTCGACTTCGGCTTCGACCTCCAGGCGGCCGTCGAGGGGCCCCGCTGGCTCCTCGGTCGTGTCTGGGGCGTGGAGGACAGCAAGCTCCACCTGGAAGGGCGCATTCCGGCAACAATCGCCGCCGAGCTTCACTCTATGGGTCACGACGTCGTCCGTGCCGCGGACTGGGACGAGCTGTTCGGACATGCCCAGGCGATCGCCCGCGACGAGAGCGGCCTGCTGCGCGGCGCGGCGGACCCGCGCGGCGACGGCGCGGCGGTGGGGTACTAGCGGACAGCCCGCAGGACGGTGTCGAAGAAGAGCGGCCAAGGTCCGCTGAGAAGCGCCGTGCCGCCGGCTGCCACGATCTGGCCGCGCAATCGCTTGATCCGCAGCGCCCATCGCGCCACGGCCAGCCCCAGGAGCCCGCTGGCGAGCATTGCCACTGGATACAGCGGCACGCGCACGCCGGCCAGGGCGAAGAAGGCGAAGCCGATCGGCAAGGACCCGATGGTGTAGCCCAGCGCGCCCAGAGCGGTCTGTCGGATCGAGAACGCGCGGATCAGCCGGACGGTGAGCTGGAGGCTAGCCAGGACGGCGAAGTTCCAGGCGTACCAGAGCAGCACGCCCTCCCAGGTGAACAGGCCGGGCAGCGACGCGGCATCCAAGCGGTGCAGACTCCGTCTGAAGGGTGAAGAGTGAAGAGTGAAGAGTGAAGAGTGAAGAGTGAAGGGTGAAGGGTGAAAGGGGAGGGCTGAGGGTCAGGGGGAGGCGGCGGGGAGGAGAGTTCGGACGCGGTCCTGAGATTCTTCCCAGACCCGTCGGAGGTTGCCGAAGCTCAGGTGGGCCGCGACCTGCTCGAACGGGACCAGGAACGTGTCCACGTTCTCGTGCTTGCCCCAGGTTGGCCCTGCCCCGGTGGCGCGGAGCAGGAAGTACTCCACTCGCACCTTCTCTTCTTCGGTCTTGAAGCGGATCGAGCCGGCTGCGTCCACGATCTCCACCAGCAGGCCGGTCTCTTCTTCACACTCGCGCTTCGCAGTTTCAGCAGACGTCTCGCCGGACTCGATGTGCCCTTTGGGGAAGATCCACTTCCCTTTCTTGTTCCGGCGCAGGACGATCCGATCGCCGTAGACGATGATGCCACCCCCCTGCCAGACCTCTCTCTTCGCCATCAGCAGCCAGCCTCCGCCTGAGAACCGACGTCCCGAAACCTGAGGATAGCAGACCGCGCGGGCCGGGCCGGCGGATCGAGTCGCCGCGGCGTGTAGAAGGCTGGGGCTGGCTGACGAAACCGGCCAGCGTCTCGTCCGACTGGGGATGGGTCAGATCACCAGAGGGGTGGACAGCGACGACGGTAGACACGGTCAGCATGGCACTAGCGGAGCTGGCGAGCAAGGCGGTGCTGAACGCGGATGCGGATGTCCCACGGGAGGGAGTACGAGCGCGGAGCTGGGCACTGATGGAGGTCGAGATGAGCCAGCAGTTCGGCGCCGAGCGGCACGAGCGGGGCGGGTCTAGCAGCGGGTCCCGCCACGGGGACGGCGGGCGGGGCCGGGACACGCGGGTGGCGACGGCGAGCGGGACCGGGACTCGCGGGTGGCGACGATCGGACTGAAGGTGCCGCGGGTGCGGGGCGGCGCCTACCTGCAGAGCTGGCTGGAGCCGCGGGATCGGGCGCAGCAGGCGCTGGTGGCGACGGTGCGGGAGGCCTACGTCCCGGGGGTCTCGGCCCGCAAGGTCGACGACCCTTCCGCAAGCTGAGGGCAGGCTCCTTCGACACGCCCACAGCTTCTGATCTTATTCAGGACCATACTCGAGCACATGAGCCGACAGACCGCCAGATGTGGCAGTCGAGGCTGTGATCGCCACGGCGATCTGTAGTTGAGTTCATGCACGGATGCGAATATGATCACAGCCGCTTTCCATGACAGGACCGGTCCGGTCCGGAGGCGTCCCGGCCCATGGCCGTGTCATCCCGATCTCGGGCGACGCAGCCGCCTACCCTCGCTCAGCATGACCGGGAGGCGCTCAGGATGACAGGTGCTACGCGGAATGGCAGGGTCGTCCGTGCCCGACGCCTGGCTGGCGGCTTCCCTGGCTAGGCGCTCTTCTCAACCGCGCCGGCGGGTGCTGCACCGGCTCCCAGGATGGCGCTGCCGCTCAGGTACTCGCTGAAGAGGCGACCCCAGGTGGTGTTTCGACGCCACGCCTCGAAGGTTCGGCGGTCCTTGACCGGCCAGCGGTAGTAGTCGTGGTAGGTCTCGGAGCCGAGGATGAAGAGGTTGACCAGCGGCGTCCGCATGAAGAGGTTCTGGAGCGGCTTGAGCGGACCGAACCACACCAGGTCGCCCACCCGGCTGGCGCCATTGTCACCCACGCTGAACCCCCAGCTCACCTCCCCCACGTCCGCGCCGACCACCTCGATCTCGCGCACGTCGCCACAGCCGAGGCCCTGCTGGTGCGCCAGCCGGATGTAGTCGATGGTCAGCGGATCGAATCCCATCAGCTTCGCGCCCACCGCGTCGATGGCCACCTGGTCCGCTGAGGCCAGGATGACGTTCTTGATCTCAGGCCGCATGGTCCGGGGCCCGGGGCCGTTGCCGGCGGTGGTGCCATCCATGGTGGCAAACAGGCCGCTGTGGATCTCCTTCTGGATCGCCAGCAGGTCCACCAGCGTCTGGTGGATCCAGGAGTGGGTGTAGTGGCGCTTGGTGTTCAGCAGCCCGCCAAAGGCGTTCTTCATCGCCCCGGTGGTGGTGGTGTAGATATGGCAGTTATGCACCACCAATCCATTGGCGATGAACGAGCTAGCGTCCGGCACAGTCACATCGAACAGGTCGATCTCGTCAGCCGGTACTTCCTCCACCCGTTCGACGACGTCCCAGGCAAGGTCTTCGTTGGAGATGGCGCGAAGGTCGGCAATCTCCGCGCTGAATCCGCCCGCGAGATCATGTTGTTCAAAGACGTTTACGAAGTACCGAGCGCCGCGCGGTGTCGGCCAGGCGTAGCCCTGCTCGATGCTATTGACGGACCACGGTCGGCCCGTGGCAGCCTGTGTTAGCCCAAGACCCTGGCGGATCGCCTGGAACTTGTCCGCGGGCACGGGCACGACATCCCAGTTGCTGGGCTGCTTACCGTCCAGGAAACGCAGAGCGCGCTGCTGGAGAGCCTGACGCTTGGCCGGATGCCGCGGTTGAAGCCGGTCCGCGAGCGGCACAATACCCTCGCCGCTGACGGACACGAGGTAATACGTGCGTGATTCGGTCCACTTGCCCGGGATCGTATGCTGCACCGGCCGACAGACCGCCACAGCGCCGAGCCGCGCGAATAGCGTCAGCAAGTCCTGCGCAAGCCGTGGGCTCTTCGTCGTGACGTTAATCTCGGCCTGTTTCGAGCTGACACAACCGTCGCCATCAAGATAGCCGGACAGGAAGGCGGCGATTTCTTCGTCTGCGCAACGGAACAGTACCGCGGGCACCTGCTTGTTGTGGGCCTTCAGCGGGATCGGCAGGCCAAGCGATTCGAAGAACCGCCCGAGTTGCTTCCCGTAGATGTACAGGTGCTTGCCATTGCTATGCTCGCGCGGCTGTAGCCCGAACAGCTCCTGAGTGAGCTGCTTGAACTCATCCCGGATGGCTGGCTCGCTGTTGACCCACCAGAGTTTGTCCGTTGACGGCCCGCGCTCCACACAGCCTTCCGCCATGACGTAGCCAAGCAAGCGCCAGAGCGCGGGCGAAGTCCGCTCTGGCGTTCGCACCTGGACCGTATTACCGCGTAGCGGCACGCCGTGGCGATTCAGGATCTGCTGGACCGACTGCCAGGGAATCCCGGCTCGTTCAGCGATCAGCGTGGTCGTCGCGCCCGCCTGGTAGGTGTCGATAACATCCCGGGAGAACCTGGCTGAATACCTGCGCCCAGGTCGCGCCACCACCGCCATGGCCTCAGCGACAGTCGTCGCTCCCGGCAGTGACTGTGCAGACCCGGCCACGCGCAGGCGCCTGGCAATCGCCACCCGCGCCCCAGCGGCCAGCTCGCCGACTGCCGTCCAGCCACCTGGCGTGTGGATACGATGATCCGCGGTCGCTGTGAGCGTCCGACCGGTCCTGGTGTGCAGGCGCAGCACGCGGCGTCCGCGAACGGATGTCCGCCAGAACCATCGCGCCGAGTAAGGCCGCACGCGACCGTCGGAACCCATAGCGAGCAACTCCACCTCCCCGGCTGCGCGTGAATCGCCTTCCTGGTCGATCAACACGTGGGGCGCGCACGCCATCTGCTGGGTAACGACGTCCCGAATCGTTGCGACCGAGCCGTCTGCAAGGACGACCTCTGTGTCGCCGCTGACGCACTTCACCGTCGGCAGATGGACGATGTTCTTCCCGAAGAAGAAGTCCGGGACAGTGATGCCCTCCGGATAGATGTCGTCCAGGACGAGCATCTTCGCCTTCGGCCGGTAGACCTCCCAGCGCATGTCCTCGTCCTTGAAGTTGTAACGGACAGGCACGCCGTAGGCCCGGAAGATCGGCAGGTAGCCGTTGAGGTCCTCGCCCTTGAAGGCGTCCGTGACAACGGTCTTGTTCTGGACGCACACCAGGTCGTCTAGCCCCCGGGCGCGCAGCGCTCGGATGCTGCCCTCGAGCTGCCAGGGTGTCGTGTTGGCGCTCGGGAAGGGGAAATGCCAGGAGATGTTGTCCTTCAGGATGGTGGTCGCGCCCGGTGCCAGCGCCTCGCGCGCGCCGGCCAACTCGAACAGTCGCTCGTAATCGTCGAGAACGGTCTCCGGGGTCGTAAAGAGCACCGCGACTCGTGCTGCTGCCATCTTCATGCCTCGAGCTGCCCCGGGGCGGCGTGGCCGCCCCTTCTATCGAGTAGGATACCGGATCGTCAGCGATCGTTGAAAGAGGCGGATCTCCGGGAGGTGGTGGTGGGGCGATTCGATGGGCAGGTGGCGCTGGTGACGGGCGGCACGTCTGGCATTGGCGAGGCGACGGCTGAGGAGCTGGCGCGAGAGGGCGCCACGGTGGTGGTGGCCGGGCGCTCCGTCGAGCGCGGACTGGCGGTGGCAGCACGACTGGAGGCGCTCGGGGCGCGGGCGCGCTTCGCGGCGTGCGACGTCTCGCAGCCGGAGGACTGTCAGCGGGCGGCCGAGGTCGCGGCGGAGCTGGGGCGCTTGAGCATCCTGGTCAACAACGCTGGCGAGTACATTATGGAAGGCGCCGATGCTTCGCCGGAGACCTGGGCGCGGGCGCTGGATGTCAACGTCAAGGGCTACGTCTTCATGACTCAGGCGGCCCTGCCCGCTCTGCGGGCCGGCGGCGGGGCGATCGTGAACGTCTCGAGCATCTCGGCCCACACCGCCCAGCGGAGTCGCTGGACCTACAGCGCCGGCAAGGGCGCTATCAGCACGCTGACGCGCTGCATGGCGCTGGATCTGGCGAAAGATGGCATCCGGGTGAACGCGGTCAGCCCGGCCTGGATCTGGACGCCGCCCGTGCTGGAGATGGCCCGGGGCGACAAGGCGCTCCACAACCGCCTCTGGGGACGGTACCACATGCTGGGCCGCTGCGGCGAAGCAGTCGAGGTGGCCCGCTGCATCCTCTTCCTCTGCAGCCAGGACGCCTCCTTCGTCACGGGCACGGACCTCCCGGTGGACGGCGGGTACATGGCCATGGGCCACGAAACAGTCGCGGAGCCGTAGGGAGGGGACAGCAGTCTCACACGAAGCCGTGACGCCGTGATGCTCTGACGCCCTCGGGCTCCGAGGCCCTGACGCCACGACGCCGTGAGTCCCCGAAGCTCGGAAGCAACCTGTCATCCTGAGCGTCGGCAGGAGAGTTCGTGATGGCAGGGCGGGGGCGCTTGCCATAGCACATCTGACCATTATTGACATTGGACTTGCGCCGCCGCCTCTTCTGCTCGGGCTGGTAGGCTGCTCAACGTCGTCTCGCGCCGGCGCGCACCGCTCACGCAGGATCCACCGGCGCGCCGCGCCCCGCGGACGGCTCGGCCTCCAGAGGGCGGGGAGCGGCTTGCACGATCCTCCAGCACTGGACCACGATCAGCACCAGGGCGGCGACCCAGAACAGGTAGGCTAGCCCGTAAAGCGAGGCCTGGAGGGGCTCGACAAGCATGCTCGCCCAGATGGCAACCGCGCCGAGATTGGCCGCGGCGAGGCTGGCCGGGGTGCCGCCCAGCGCCGGTGGACGGTCCGGCAGGAGCGACTTCCACAGCAGGCACGGGATCAGCGCGTAGGCAAGCTGCGCTGCCCAGCCGAAGATCAGCGCTTGCGGGGCGCTCTGCTCGATCGCCCCGGCGCTCGCGCCGACCCGGCCGGAGATGACCAGGGGCGCGACGACGATCGGCGCCAGGTACCAGAGGTAGCCCGTCGTCAGGTGCAGGAAGCCGGCCGTCCAGACTCGACGGCGCCCCAGCGCTGGCCGGACCGCGTTCGTGACCAGCCAGGCCGTTCCCAGGAGGTGGAGCAGGACGCCGGGCAGCATCAACATCATCCTGCCGGTCCAGGGCGAGAGCACCAGCACGAACGCTCCGCCGATCATGAGCCAGAGGATCGGCCTCGTGGAGCGTGGCCAGGCCAGTGGACAGCCGGCGAAGCCGGGGTACAGGTCGATCAGCAGCCCGGCGAACGTCAACGCCAGGAAGCCGAACGCATTGGCATGGATGTGCGCCTCGAGCGGAATGGCGATCCGCGGCGGCCTGGCCCACTCGTTCCACAGTCCGGTTCCGATCACGATGCCAACCAGCAAGAAGGCAAGTCCAGCCAGGTAGAAGGGGCGACCGGACGGGCCCGCAACGTCAACCCGGCCCGGCCCGCCTCCGAGAGCCCGGAGCTGGAGGGCAAGCAGGCCCGCGGCGGCAAAGACCAGCCCGCCGCCAACCAGGATCAGCGAGCCGTTGACGCGTGGGATGCCCACCAGCAGGATCACCAGGCCGGCGTTGAGCGCCAGCCAGATGTCCCGGCGAACGCGTGGCCGCGGGCGCCCGGATCGTGCCGCCACCAGCAACGGCAGCAGGCCGAACAACGATTCAGCCAGCATCCCGAGTGTCACCAGGTGGACGCGCAGCCACCGCGGTCCGTTGAAGAGCGGGGCGAGACCGAGGCTGACCAGCGCGGTGTCGAGCGCCGCCAGCGTCGCGAGCGCGCCGAAGAGCAAGGTGGTCAGGACGTAGGGGGTCGGCACCCTACCCCTCGAGCCCCCAGACGAGGCGGGCGTATTCGCGTATCGAGCGGTCGCTGGAAAAGCGACCGCAGCGGGCCACGTTCAGGATGGCGCTCCGCGTCCAGTGGGCTTCGTCCTGGAACGCCGTCGCCGCCGCGCGATGGGTCGCCTTGTAGGACGTGAAGTCCGCCAGCACCAGGTAGGGGTCAGCGTTCACCAGCGAGTCGTAGATCGGCCGGAAGCGGTGGGGGTCTCCGAGCGCCAGCGGCTCCTCGATCAGCGCCTCCACCGCGGCCCGCGGGTCAGGCTGCGCGGCGAGCACTTCAGCCGGGTGGTAGGCGCCGCTCTCCTGCAGGTCCAGCGCCTCGTCGGCGGTCAGGCCGAAGAGGAAGAAGTGCTCCGGCCCGACCGCCGCGCGAATCTCCACGTTGGCGCCGTCCAGCGTGCCGATCGTCAGGGCACCGTTGAGCGCCAGCTTCATGTTGCCGGTCCCGCTGGCCTCCTTGCCGGCCATCGAGATCTGCTCGGAGAGGTCGGCCGCCGGGATGATCTGCTCCGCCAGGCTCACGCTGTAGTCCGGCAGGAAGACCACCCGCAGCCACGGGTTGACCTCCGGGTCGCCGTTGACCAGCTCCCCGATCCGGGTTACGAGCCGGATGATCCGCTTGGCCAGGAAGTAGCCCGGCGCCGCCTTGGCCGCGAAGAGGAACGTCCGCGGCACGCCCACCACGTCGTGCCCGGCGCTCGGGTTGTTCTTGATCGCCTGGTAGAGGCTCAGCACGTGCAGCGCGTTCAGGTGTTGTCGCTTGTACTCGTGCAGCCGCTTGATCTGCACGCTCAGCAGACTGCCCGTATCGATCTCCACCCCGGTCCGATCCAGGATCAGCGCCGCCAGCTTCTCCTTGTTCGCTCGCTTGACCGCCCGAAACTGCGCCTGGAAGTCCGCGTCGTCGGCGTACGGCTCCAGGTCCCGTAACCGCTCCAAGTCGGTCACCCAGCCGCGGCCGATCCGCTCGCTAATCAGTTGGGACAGGCCGGGATTGGCGTGGAGCAGCCAGCGTCGCGGCGTGACGCCGTTCGTGACGTTGACGAACCGCTCCGGCCACAGCTCGGCGAAGTCCGGCAGCAGGTGGTCCACCAGCAGCCGAGAGTGCAGCTCTGCCACGCCATTGACCCGGTGGCTGCCCACCACCGCCAGATGCGCCATCCGTACCTGCTGCTCCGGCCCCTCCTCGATGAGCGAGACGCGGTTGAGCTTCTCCGGCTTCTTGGAAAACAGCAGGGAGACCTTCTCGAGGAAGAGATGGTTGATCTCGTAGACGATCTCAAGGTGCCGAGGCAGCACCTTCCGGAACAGCGAGACGGGCCAGCGCTCCAGCGCCTCCGGCAAGAGGGTGTGGTTGGTGTAGCCGATGGTCGGCACGGTGAGCTTCCAGGCCCACTCCCAGGAGAGGCCCTCCTCATCCACCAGCAGCCGCATCAGCTCCGCCACCGCCAGGGCCGGGTGGGTGTCGTTCAGTTGCATCGCCACCCTGTCCGGTAGGGCATCGAAGCTGCGATGGTTCTGTCGGTAGCGCCGCAGAATGTCTGCCAGCGAGCAGGCGACGAAGAAGTACTCCTGGACCAGCCGTAGCTCGCGCCCCGCCAGCACGGCGTCCGAGGGGTACAGCACGCGGGAGATGGTCTCCGCCAGCGCCTTCTCGCGCACGGCCGCCACGTAGTCGCCCTGGTTGAACACCTCGAGCTGGAACTCGTTGGTGGCGCGCGAGGACCACAGCCGGAGCGGGTTGACCGTCTCGCCGCCGTAGCCGGCGATCGGAATGTCGTACGGCACGCCGAGGACGGCCTGCTCGCTCGCCCAGACAGGCCGGTTCTTCAGGCCGTCCCAGCGCTCTTCGACCTGGCCGTACGCTTGTACGCTGACCGTCTCGTCCGCCCGCAGGATCTCCCAGGGGTTGCCGTAGGTCAGCCAGGCGTCCGGCCGCTCCACCTGCTCTCCGTTGACGATATCCTGGCGGAACATCCCAAAGTCGTATCGGATGCCGTACCCGTAGGCCGGGTAGCCCAGGGTGGTCATCGACTCCAGGTAGCAGGCCGCCAGGCGCCCGAGGCCGCCGTTGCCAAGCCCGGCGTCCGGCTCGAACTCTCGCAGCTCGTCGAGGTCCAGGTCCAGGGCGCGCAGCGCCAGACGGGCATCCTGCTCGAAGCCGAGGTTGATGAGGGTGTCCTCCAGCAGGCGGCCGAGCAGGAACTCGAGCGACAGGTAGTTCACGACTTTGGTGTCGTGCATGAGGGTCTGGCGCCGCGTGGCGAGCATCTTCTCGATCAGGCGGTCGCGGACGGCCATGCAAAGGCTGACCAGTTGGTCGCGCTTGGTCGCCATGTCCAGATCCTTCGCCTGGCCGTAGGTCAGGTGGCGAAGGTAGCGAGAGACCAGCTCCTGAACGGCTGGCCGCAGGTCTGTCTCGAGCTCGGGTTGTTCGTGCGCAGCCGGCTCAGTCACGCCGGGGAGCCCTTTGCATTGCGGGAAAGTGTACCACCCATGGACCGCGAAGGGGGCAGTTGGCGCGAGCGCTCCGCCGCGCGCAGAGGTCGCCAGCGACGGCCCGGACGACGCCACCAGGCTCATCGGTCGTGGCGAAGGCGCGCAGGTCTCGCGGCCCGATGACAGCGAGCGTCATCTGCGATCGCGGGGGCGAAGCTCGGCCGGATCAGAGGGCGGGTTGAGCGCGGGGCAGTGCGGATGGCTCGCGAGACGTCCGTTGCACTCAGTGACCAGTTCGTACGGTCCACGTGACGGAACCGTGCGCCATGTCACGGTCCCCGTGGTATCATACGGCTACTGGTACGGTTCGCTGCACTGCTCGCTGGGAAGTCTCGCCGGGTGTTTGCCGCGCCCGTGTCTCCTCAGAACCGCATCGAGGGAACCGCCAAGTCTCCGTTCGAGGTCAGCGTTGAGTTACGCCGACAAGACCCTGGAATGTCGCAATTGCGGCAGGTCCTTTACCTTCACAGCGGGCGAGCAGGAGTTTTTTGCCAGCAAGGGGTTTCAGAACGAACCCTCGCGTTGCGCTGACTGCCGATCCCTGCGCCGAGCGGAGCGTGGTGGCGGCGGTGGCTACACCTCTGGCGGCTACACCTCTGGCGGCTACACCTCTGGCGGCTACTCGAGCGGCGGGTATTCCTCAGGCAGCTACTCCAGCGGCGGGTACAGCTCTGGCGGCGGTGGCTCCAGTTCTGGCAGCGGCCGACGCGAGATGTTCGAGGTCAATTGCTCCTCCTGCGGGAACGTGGCCCGCGTGCCGTTCCAGCCGCGGGGCGATCGCCCGGTGTACTGCTCTGACTGCTTCTCCCAGCAGCGAGGCGAGAGCCGCTCGTACCGCTAACCCGGCCCTCACGTCACGCACTCAGAGTTATCTGTATCTCTAGTTCTCTCGTCTAGAGCAGGCTCGTACCGCTAACCCGGCCCTCACGTCACGCACTGGCTCCTTGCGTGGAGGCGCCGGGCCGTTGCCGGGGCTTGGGTGTCCGTCAGTTGCTTGCGTGGTTGTCGCAGCCATCC
>JADZDV010000117.1 GCA_020850915.1 Chloroflexota bacterium
GCCGATCGGGCCGTGGAGTACGTCCGCCAGCGGCTGAGCGCCGAGCAGGCCCCGCTTGGCCCCCAGGGACAGCGTTTGACGTTCCAGGAGTCCGACATCCGCTGGCTGGCGCCGATCCCTCGCCCGCCGATGATCCGCGACGGCATCCTGCTGCTCGACCACTACCGGAACGGAATGGAGCGCCTCTTCAAGATCGACGAGCAGCACCGGATGCCTGAGGCGTCGAAGCACATCCCGATCTACTGGAAGCCGAGCCGCGCGACGGTGATCGGCCACGGAGAGCCGATTCGCTGGCCGAAGTACAGCGAGCACCTCGATTACGAGTTCGAGCTTGGGCTGTACATCGGCAAGCGCGGTGTGGACATCCCAGTTGAGCGAGCCCACGAGTACGTCGCCGGCTATACCGTCTTCAACGACCTCGGCCTGCGGGACATCCAGCCGGCCGAGATCAGCCTGCGCATGGGGCCGCAGAAGGCCAAGGACTTCTACACCTCGAAGATCATGGGCCCCTGCCTGGTCACGGCCGACGAGCTGCCGAGCATCGAGAGCTCACGGCTCGTCACACGCGTGAACGGAGAGGTCTGGTTCGATGGACGACTGGGCAACTGGGCGTTCACCTTCGCGGAGCTCATCGCCCACGTCTCGAGGGACGAGCCGCTCGAGGTGGGCGACTTCTTCGGCTCAGGCCCGCCAGCCCACAGCGCCGGCTTCGAGATCGACCGCTGGATCAAGCCGGGCGACGTCCTCGCCTGCGAGATCGAAGGCATCGGCACGCTGAGCAACAGGGTCGTTCGTGCCTGATGCTCGTCTCGTCCGATCTACCGGGTTCGAGCCATGCCTTTCCGTCACGAGGGCGCGGCGTTCCGGGCGCGCGCCCCTGGCGCTTCCGATCGTACGCCAGGCATGCCGCCTCAGGCAGCGCCCCTGGCTGTGAACCCCGGGGCGTTCGGCCTGTGGACTGGTATGCTTGGACACTCAACAGATGGATCATCACCAGACGACCAGCCTCGCGCGCTATCTCAACGCCCGTGGCGCCTTCGGGCCGGCCTTTGACGCCGATGGCGACCGGATGTGCTTCGTGTCCAACCTGGCTGGTCGGCCTGGCTGCTGGAGCGTGCGGCGCGCGCAGACCGGCCGCTGGCCGGAGCCGCCCCACCTCAGCGCGGATCGCGCGCAACAGGTCGTCGCCTCGCCACGTCCAGGCCGCGCGGTGCTCGGCGTGGACCTCGGTGGCAATGAGCGCACCGAGTTGTTCCCGCTCGAACCGCCTGGACGTCTATCAGAGAACCGCCGACTTCCTGGTCGCCCACCTGAGCACCTGAGCTCCAACTGGCGCAGGCCGCGACACGCGCGAGCGTCCTGCCTCCTGGGGGTGAGGTCGCTGTGCAACATCACGACGGCAGCGTCGCGCCGATCGCCGTGCCGAACTCATCCGTCCGGAAGGTCGCCGATCGTACGGGCAAGCAGGGTCGGCGTGATCGTCGCCGGGGCGGCAGGTCCGTTCCTGGAGGTGCTCTTCGAGAACGGCGGCATCAGGCGGACTGACGTGGAGGTCTTCAACGCCCGGCTGGCAAAGATGCCCACGGTGCTGAAGACTGGTGGCCGAGCGCGGCGGGAGCGCCACACGATGCTCGCGTCTCTGGGTCACGGCCATCGAGCCTGAGTGGAGTCAGAGGCTGACCAGTTGCGCTACGCGGCGGGCGTCGCGGGCTCCGGAGGCCAGGAGAACCCACAACCAGGCTCCGCGACACCGTCGGCAACTCTGGTTGCGACGTCTTCCTCCGGCTACCCTGAGGGTAGTGACGATCGGCGGGCGCGCGCTCGCGGGCAGGAGCAGCAGGTGGACGAGCAGATCTGTTCGGCGCGCGTGACGCGCGGTCAGGCCTCGATGGGGAGGGTGCCCTGGTGAACGCCTCCGAGCTGTTGCCGCCAGCGGAGGCCCGCCCGGTGTCAGACCGTGCCGAGGTGCTGGCGAACGAAGAGGTCGGACCGCTGACGTTCGAGATGGTCCTTCGCTCGCCGCGCATCGCGGAGCGCGCGCAGCCTGGCCAGTTCGTCATGGTCACCGCCGCCCGCGACGGAGGGCTCACGCCGGTGCTGCCGCGTCCAATGGCGCTCTATGACTGGGATCCGGACGCCGGGGCCGTGTCCTTCGTCTATCGGGTCGTCGGCGAGGGTACGCATCTGTTGTCCATGCGGCAGCCGGGCGCACAGGTCGAGCTGCTGGGGCCGCTCGGTCAGGGGTTCACGGTCTCGCCGACAATCCGCGGCGCGCTGCTGATCGGTCGCGGGCTCGGCGTCTGCTCGCTGGCGGCGCTGGCCGTCAGGCTGGCCGGCCGGCAGGTGGCAACGCACGTTCTGGTGAGCGCTCGTCGGCATGAGCTGCTCCTCGGCCTGCCGTTCTTCGAGCATCTCGGCCTCGAGGTCACGGCGGTGACGGACCAGGAGGGGACGAGCCTGCTGCCAGTTGTCGGCTCACTGCTGGAGCAGGTGCTGGATGTGCAGCCGTTGAGCCAGCTTTTCGTGGCCGGCTCGCGTCGGCTGCTCGATCTTGCCGTCGATCTCGCGGCCTCCATCGGCGCGGAGGTGCAGGTGTTCCAGACAGCGCCGATGGGCTGCGGGCTGGGGTACTGTGGAAGCTGCGCTCTCGACGGACCCGGGGCGGTCCAGGCGAGGAGGCTGGTCTGTCGCGACGGTCCGGTGTTCAGGCTCAGACCCTCGGCTGATCCCCGAATGGTCGGGCGGTAGTCGTGACGTTCGAGCGGCGCACCCGCTGGGTGGTTGAGCCGTCGCTAGCCGTGGAGCTGGGATCCCTCAAGCTCGCCAACCCGGTCATGCCGGCCAGTGGCTGTTTCGGCCCGGGGCTGGCGCCCTGGCTGGGGCCAAATCGGCTGGGGGCACTGGTGACGCCAACGGTCTCCCTGCGGAGGCTTCGCCCGGGCGGGCCGCGCTGCCTGGTCGAGACTGGTGGCGGGCTGCTGGTGGGGGATGCGGCCGGCCCGACGGTGGACGACCTGGTGGACGACCTGCTGCCGAAGTACGCGCCGTTTCGGGCGCCGTGCCTGGTCAGTCTGGGCGGGGGTGACTCGTCCGAGCTCGGAGCGCTCGCCGAGCGTCTCAGCGGCGAGCGAGACATTGCTGGGTTCGAGCTGAACCTGGCGTTTCGGGGCGTCGACGGCGAGGCGCTCGGTAGTGACCCGGATCGCGTTGAACGGATGGTTCGAGCGGTGGTCGATCGCTCGGAGCTCCCGGTGCTTGCGAAACTGACCTCGGAGGGCGTGTCGATCGCGGACGCGGCCCGGGCAGGGGAGGCTGGCGGGGCCACTGCCCTCACCGTGGCGGCCAGCCTCCCGGCCCTCGCCATCGACGTAACGGGTCAACAGGCTCCCGTCGCGGCCTCGGGCTACCTGTGCGGGCCGGCCGCCAGACCGCTGGCGCTCGCCCTGGTGCGGCGGGTCGTGCGCGTCGTCTCGATCCCCGTGGTGGGCGTCGGAGGCGTCTCCACCGCCCGTGATGCCGTCGAGCTCCTCGCGGTCGGCGCCCGGGCGGTGCAGGTTGGGACGGCAACGCTCGTGCGTCCGGACGCCATGGCGCGCATCGTGGACGGAATCGCCCTGTTCCTTCGCCAGGAAGGTATCGGCGACGTGCGAGATCTGATCGGCTCGCTGGAGCGTGGGAGCATCGGCCGCGCAACGCCAGAGGGGCCGCGAGCGACCGGTTAGGTGGAGACCCGCCACTACGCGGCGAACGGGTGGTCGTGGTAGCGTCTGCTGACTTCACTGGGGAGCAACGGCCATGGCGCTCACGAACCTGAGTTTCTACAGCAACGGCCTGAAGCTGGCCGCCTATCTCAGTACGCCGGAAGACTGGAAGCCAGGCGACCCGCCCCGACCCGCTATCCTCTGCCCGGCTGGCTACTCTGGCAACACTCAGACAGACGTGACCCACATGGTCGCGCGGCTCACCACGGCCGGTTACTTCTGCCTCGCCATTGACTACCAGGGATTCGGCGAGAGCGAAGGCCAGCGGGGCAGACACCGGCCGCTCGAGCAGGCGCAGAACATGCACGACGCGCTCTCGCTCATGCAGACGATCGAGGGTATCGATCCGTCGCGGCTGGCGATCTACGGCACCAGCTTTGGCGGAGCGAACGGCATCTGGGTGGCTGCGCACGACGAGCGGGTCAAGGTTCTGGTGACGAGCGTGGCGGTCACCCACGGCGAGCGATGGATGCGCCTGATTCGAAGGCCATGGGAGTGGCAGGCGTTCAAGGAGCAGGTGGAGGCGCATGCCCGGGAGCGGGTGAAGACCGGCCAGCCCGAGAGCCGCCCCATGACCGACATCCTGCTCCGAGATCCGCACTCTCAGTGGGTCCGCGAGCAGCACATTGCGCGCGGCGCGAACTACGTCATGGAGTACGACCTGGAGAGCGCGGAGGCCGTCTTCCGCTACCGGCCAGAGTGGGTCGTGGACAGGATCAGCCCGCGACCGGTGCTCTTCATTTACGCCGAGCACGACGGGCTGGTCGAACCAACGGACCAGTTGTCCTGCTATGAGAAGTGCGGCGAGCCGAAGAAGCTGGTGAAGCTGCCAAAGGCGCACCACTACGACAGCTACGAGTTCGTCAACCCTGAGATGGCCGCTCTTGTCCTGCGGGAGACGCTCGAGTGGTTTGGCACCTATCTGTGAGGCGGCGCGCCGTCGGTGGGGCTGGTCGATGACCGGCCAGTTGTGGTCCAGCCACGATCTCGAGGCGTGGCAGCGTGCTCTCCTGGCCTACCCACGGGTGGTTCAGGAGCAGCCATCTGCGCTGCTCCACCGATTGGACGCCTGGTATCGGGAGGAGCTGCCGGCTGCCCTGGTCGGACGGGAGCCACCGTACCTGACCCCGCGCGAGCTGGTCCAGGTGGTCGAGTGGAAGATGGCGCGCGGAGTCTGGCGGCCACGGAATCTCCAGCTTGCCCGTGCCAATGACGAGGCGGCGGTCTACGCTGCTAGCCAGGAGGCCTTCCGCCGAGCACCTGATCCGGCGGCTCCTCTGCGCGTCCTGGGACGGCTCAAGGGTGTGGGCCCGGCAACGGCCTCGGCAGTACTCGCCGCCTGGCGGCCTGACCTGTACCCGTTCTTCGATGACGTCGTGGCCGCGCAGTTGCCAGGGATGGAGATCGGCCAGTTTACGCTGCCGGCATATCAGCGGTACGCCGCGACGCTGCGCGGGCGCGCTGAGCTGCTCGGCGCGCCCTGGACGGCACAGCAAACGGGACTCGCCCTCTGGAGCGCGGCCGGCGGCAAGCTTTCCTCCTGAAGGGATGTCAGCATCCCCAGGAGGATCCAGGCGCTGCCCGGGCCGTGTTACTTCCGGCCTCGCACGCCAAGGCGCGGCTCGCGAGCGCAGGCTGAGGGCGGTGTCCACCGCCCTCACGGCTTCGGCGAGCTAGCCGGAGACCGGGGAGGCGCTCAGACCCGGCTCGGTCATGCTGGTCGGGTCGAGAATCTTGCTCATCTCCTCTTCGCTGAGCTGGGTGCGCTCGCGTGCCACTTCGCGGATCGTCCGTCCAGTCTTGTAGGCCTCTTTGGCGATCTCGGCTGCCGCGTCGTAGCCGATGACTGGTGCGAGGCTGGTCGTGAGCATGAGGCCACGCTCGACCATCTCGGGACCGTGGGAGGTCGCCTGGATGCCTTCGATGCACTGGTCCACGAGGTTGCTCAGCGAGGTGGAGAGAATGGCGATGGACTGAAGCAGGTTATACGCTGCCACCGGCATCATGACGTTGATTTCGAAGTTGCCGCTCTGGCCGGCTACTGCCACGGTCATGTCGTTGCCGATCACCTGCGCGCAGACCATCGCCACAGCCTCGGCAATCACCGGGTTCACCTTGCCCGGCATGATCGAGCTGCCCGGCTGTACCGCTGGCAGGTCGATCTCGCCAATGCCGGCGCGCGGACCCGAGCCGAGCCAGCGCAGGTCATTGGCGAGCTTCATCATGCTGACGGCGATCGTCTTCAGCACGCCGCTCGCCTCCACGATGTTGTCGAGGGTGTTCTGAGCCTGGAAGTGATTGCCGGTCTCGTGGACCTCCACACCCGTCATCTCGGAGAGCCGGCGACACACCCGGGCCGAGAACTCCGGATGCGCATTGACGCCCGTGCCGACCGCCGTCCCGCCAAGCGCCAGCTCGCCAAGCTCCTCCTGAGCGTGGCGCAGGCGACGGATGGCCCGCTCGGCCTGGCCGGCGTAGCCGAGGAACTCCTGGCCGAGCCGAATCGGGGTCGCGTCCTGGAGATGCGTGCGGCCGGTCTTGACGATCGGCATGAACTCGTCGGCCTTGGCCCGCAGCGCGGCCTCGAGCTTCGCCAGGGCGGGAGTCAGGTCTTCCTCGATCGCGATCAGGGCGGCCAGGTGAATGGCGCTGGGAATGACGTCGTTCGAGGACTGGCAGATGTTGATGTGGTCGTTGGGGTGGACCCGCTTCGAGCCGAACGGCGCCCCAAGGCGCTGAATCGCACGATTCGCGATCACCTCGTTGGCGTTCATGTTGGTGCTCGTGCCAGAGCCGGTCTGGAAGATGTCCAGGACGAACTGGTCGTCGAACGCGCCGCTCGCCACCTCGCCCGCGGCGCCGATGACGGCATCGGCGATCGTCGGGTCGAGCAGGCCGAGGTCGCGGTTGGTCTCAGCCGCCGCCAGCTTGATCAGCCCGAGGGCGTGGATGAAGCGACGCGGAAACCGCAGCTCGCTGATCGGGAAGTTCTTGACGGCGCGCATCGTGCTGGCGCCGTAATAGGCTCCGTCTGGGACCTCCAGCTCGCCCATCGAGTCTCGCTCGATGCGTCGGCCGGGGCGCTGGTCCAACGTCGTCTGTTCAGGCATGGCATGTCCTCACGATCGATTCCGGAGTGGTGTCTTCAAGGTGCTGCACCCCGAAGGATAACGCCGAAGGTGGCCCGGCGCACGCGCGAAGGCCGATCGTGGCGAGCGGGCCGATGGTTACTCGAGATAGGCGCGAAGGCGGCGGGAGCGCGACGGGTGCCGCAGCTTGCGGAGCGCCTTGGCTTCGATCTGGCGAATGCGCTCGCGAGTGACGCCCAGTTCGTCGCCAATCTCCGAGAGCGTGCGGTCCCGATCGCCGTCCAGGCCGAAGCGTAGCTCGACGACGCGCCGCTCGCGGCCGGAGAGCGTCCCCAGGACAGCACGGATCTGCTCGCGGAGCATGGCGCGATTTGCCGCGTCATCCAGGTCTGGCGCGTTCTCGTCGGGGACGAA
>JADZDV010000118.1 GCA_020850915.1 Chloroflexota bacterium
CGAAGTCATCGTCAGCTTGATCGCGGCCACCAAGACCAGGAGCGGGCTCACGGTGCGGTGCGCCGTGGACCGATCCACCTACCCCACGGGGCGGAAGGTCAGCGACGCGGAGTTCGCCCGGATTGCCATGGAGCGGGACGACTTCCACGGCGAGTGGAACTACCGCATCCGCCCAAGCTCACGACCATCTGACACTGTTATTCCGTGACAGTTCCTTATCTTCGCCATGGACCGCCTTCGTGGTCCTGGCGTCCCGCGCGTTGCCCTGGGCGAGGCAGCAACCGCCGCTGGCTTCGCCGCGTCGGTCGGCTTCGGTTCGGCCGGTTTCGTGGTCGGAGCGTCTGGCCGGAACGGTAACTGGGCGAGACATCGGAGCGCCTCGCTCAGCCCGCGCGCGTCTCGGGCCCGCGATCGCGTCACCACGGCGCGGTCCTGGCCGTCCAGAGTGGCGTCGAACGGCGACACGCTGATCGCATGCCTCGATCGCGCGGAGAGTGGGCCAGTCCGTGCGACGATCGTGCCGCGATCGCGGATGAAGGACGTGTGGAGCAGCTCAGCCCAGGCCTGAGTCCAGCACCACGACACGAGCCGTGAGTTGTTGCCACTCACGGCTCGTGTCGGTGGTCCCTTGGGTTTGAGCTAGAGACGGCTGGCGGCCTTCTCCAGCGCTCGCCGGGTGTACACGCGCGCCAGGTGGGCGCGATAGTCGCCGGAGGCGTGCAGATCGCCGAGCATCTCCTGGCCGTCGGCGGCCAGGACCGCCGCCTGAGCGAATGATCCCGCGGTTGCCGGCTGGCCCGCCAGCGCCGATTCGACGCCGCTGGCGCGGTAGGGCTTCGGCGCCACGCCGGTGATGGCGACGTGGGCGTCGGAGATCATGCCGCCGTGGACGCCGAGAACGGCCGCCACACCGCACAGCGCGTAGTGTGAGGCCGGGTGGTCCATTTTCAGGTAGGCCCCGGCGCTCTTGCCGCTCGGGATCGGGATCCGGACCGAGGTGAGAATCTCATTCGGCCCAACCGCCGACGTGAGCATGTCGATGAAGAAGTCGACGGCCTTGACGGTCCGCTCCCCTTGCGGACCACGCATGAGCATGTCGGCGTCGAGAGCGAGGATGACGGCCGGGAAGTCGCTGGCTGGATCGGCGTGTGCCAGGCTGCCGCCAAGGGTACCGCGATTGCGGACCTGGAGGTCGCCGATCAGAGCCGCGCACTCCGGCAGAATGGGCAAGCGCTGTTTCAGCTCATCCGATCCTTCGATCGTCGCGTGCGTGGTGAGCGCGCCGATGCTCACGCTGTCGTCGCCGATCGTGATTCCTTTCAGCCCATCGATCCTGCTGATGTCGACCACGGCCCTGGGCTGAGTGAGCCGCAGCTTCATGAGCGGCAGCAAGCTGTGGCCGCCGGCGAGGACTTTGACGTCGCCGTCGCCATCGGCGAGGAGCTTCAGCGCTTCGTCGAGGCTGGTTGGACGGTGGTAGTCGAAGGTGGCGGGAAACATGGTCGCTACTTCCCTCCCCGAGCTGTCTCGACGGCCCGCCAGACCCGCTCGGGGCGTAGCGGCATGTCCAGGTGCGTGATGCCAAGGTGCGAGAGGGCGTCGACAACCGAGTTGACGACCGCTGCCGACGCTCCAATGGTGCCGGCCTCGCCGATGCCCTTGATGCCCATGGGGTTGACCGGGCTGGGCGTCGTGGTGTGATGGGTCTCAAACGACGGAAGCTGCCTCGCGTTGGGGACGGGGTAGTCCATCAGCGAGCCGGCCACAAGCTGGCCGTTCTCGTCATACATCCCGTCCTCGTACAGCGCCTGAGCGATCCCCTGGGCAACGCCCCCGTGCACCTGGCCGTCGACAATCATTGGATTGATGACGCGACCGCAGTCGTCGACCGCGAGATAGCGCTTGATCTCAGTCTGGCCGGTCTCCGTATCGACTTCGGTGACACAGATGTGGGTGCCGAACGGCCAGGTGAAGTTTGGCGGGTCGAAGAAGGTCGTGGCGTCCAGGCCCGGCTCGAGGTCCTTCGGATAGTTGTGAGCCAGGAAGGCCGTCAGGGCGATCTCCTGGATCGTTCTGGAGCGTTCCGGCGCGCCCTTGACCTGGAGGCGCCCGTCGACGTACTCCATGTCCTCGAGCGACGCTTCGAGCAAGTGGGCCGCGATCTTCAGCGCCTTGTCCTTCAGCTTCTGGACGCTCTGGTAGATGGCGGTGCCGCCGACGGCTGTGCTGCGGCTCCCGAAGGTACCGATGCCGAACTGGACCTTGGCGGTATCGCCGTGGACGACATCGACGTCGTCGATGGGAATCCCCAGCTCGTCGGCAGCGAGCTGGGCAAAGGTCGTCTCATGCCCCTGCCCGTGCGATGACGAGCCCGTCAGCACGGTCACCTTGCCGCTTGGATGGATCCGCACGGTGGCGCTCTCCCAACCCCCGGCCTGTCCGCCAACAGCGCCGAGTACCTGGGAGGGAGCCATTCCGCAGATCTCGACGTAGCTCGACAACCCGATGCCGAGCTGACGCTGGTCGCCGTGAGCCCGTCGATCGGCCTGCTCCTTCCGGAGCTCGGCGTATCCGACGAGCTCCAGGGCCCGGTCGAGCGCCTTGGCATAGTCGCCGCTGTCGTAGGTCACGCCGGTCTGGGTGGTGTAGGGGAACTCAGCGCTCGGGATGAAGTTGCGGCGGCGGACCTCGGCCGGGTCCTGCCCGGTTGTTCGGGCGACGAGATCGGCCACGCGCTCCATGACGTGAGCGGCCTCCGGACGACCGGCGCCGCGATAGGCATCGACCGGCACGGTGTTGGTGAAGACGCCGTCCACGCGGCAGGAGATATTCGGGATCTTGTAGGCGCCGGAAAGCATGCCTCCAAAGAGAACCGTCGGAATGCCCGGCGCGAAGGTGGAGAGGTACGCTCCGAGATTGGCGATGTTGTGGACCTTCAGGGCTGTGATCGTCCCGTCGCTCTGGCAGCCAATCTCGAGGTCCTGGATGCACGCCCGGCCGTGGGTTGTCGCCAGGTAGTTCTCACGCCGCTCCTCGGTCCACTTGATCGGTCGACCGGTCAGCCTGGCCAGGCAGGCCGCCAGCATCTCCTCGGCGTAGAGGTACAGCTTCGATCCAAAGCCCCCGCCGACGTCTGGGGCGATCACCCGGATCTTGTGCTCCGGGATGCCGGCGGTCAGCGCGAGGAGCAGCTTGACCAGGTGCGGCACCTGGCTCGAAGTCCAGAGCGTCAGCTCCTCCTGTGGGGCCATCCACTGCGCGAGTACGGCTCGCGGCTCCATGGCGTTCGGGATCAGGCGCTGGTTGACGATGCGCTGCTTGATGACGTGCTGCGAGTCAGCCAGCGCCCCTGCGACGTCCCCACCAGAAAGGCCCCAGGTGAACGAGACGTTGGTCCCCAGCTCGTCATGAAGAACTGGCGCCGCCGCGTCCATCGCCTTCTCTTCGTCAACCACGGAGGGAAGGACCGCGTACTCGACCTGGATTGCCTCGAGGGCATCGCGCGCAGCCTCGCGGCTTCGCGCCAGCACCGCGGCCACGGCGTCCCCGACGCAGCGCACCTTGTCGATCGCCAGGGGATGATGGGGCGGCATCTTGATGTCAGGCAGCACCCAGCCGCAGGGAAGGTCGCCGACCTTGCCCTCGAGGTCTTTCCCGCTGAAGACCGCTTCCACGCCAGGCAGCGCCCTGGCCTTCGACGCGTCCACCGAGATGATCCGCGCGTGCGCGTGCGGACTGCGGAGCAGCGCGAGGTAGACCATGCCCGGGAGTTGAATGTCGTCGACGTAGCTGCCCCGTCCAGTAATCAGGCGCGGGTCTTCACGTCGTCTGATCGCTGCCCCAAATGGACGTTGACCGCTCGTTCTCGTCGAGACGGTCTCTTCCCCGGTGGCCATAGGAGCCTCCTACCTGGCGCCAGCGCCGCTCTGCATCTTCTTTGCGGCGTACTGGATCGCCTTGACGATGTTCTGGTAGCCGGTGCAGCGGCAGAGGTTGCCCTCGATGCCCTTCCGGATCTCCTCGTTGGTGGGGGCGGGGTTGCGCGCGAGCAGGTCCACGGCTGTCATGATCATGCCAG